>CAZQXW010000008.1:0-61211 GCA_964597365.1 uncultured Thermoplasmatales archaeon
CCCCATGTTCCAAATCCTTTCCAAAATCTTTTATGACTTGCAATTTTTTTAAGAAAATTTATCCCTTTTTTAGTTCGAATCATCAATAATGGTCCAACTAAAGACATATTGTATTTTTCCATAAATCCTTTTCTGGACAATAGATAAATTATGAAAAAATAAGATAAAAGAATCAAACCAAAAATTGTCAAACCGTCTATTATTGTCATAGCTTACGCCACTGCAATATTTCTTTGTTTATTAAATTTCCTGGAAAAACAAGTTTATAAAAATTCTATATCCTTATTTTTCTTTGTAATTTCTTGTATAAGTTTTTTGCACCATGTAAGTTTTTTAAGTTTTATGTTTAAATCTTTGTTTTCTGAAAAGGAATATTTTCCAATTTTTCCGTTGAAATCAAATCCTGCTAAAAATATTTTTTTTGCATTGAAATGATCTGCTAGAAATATTGCTCTATCACCATCTGTAAATCCGCCAAAGTTGTAAAGATTTTTAAAATATGAAGGATTTGTTTGTGTTGTTCCAAGTATTTTTCCCTTGAAATTTTTAAGATGTTTTTTTAAAGATTTTAAATTATTACCATGAGCATGGATTATTAATATACTCCCTTCTAAATTGGCTTTTAGTTGATCATCTATAAATCCATCTAGATCAGTAACTATGATATCTGGCCTAATACTGTTTTTAAGAAGAGCAGATGTTGCTCCGTCAGCTACAATCTTTATACCCTTCTCAATTTTTTCTTTATGTTTTCTAATTGTTTCTTCTAAAGAAGCCCCTGCTCCAAAAATAAAAACTTCTTTGTTTTCTATTATTTTTTTAATTTCTTTAATTGGCAAAATATATTTTCCATCTAATAAAGAGTTAAGAAACTCTGCTGCGTCTTTATCCTTTTCAAAATTAAGCTGTAAATCTTTTTTTATTTTATCATAAAAGGGTTTCCATTCTGTATACTGCATTTAAAAAACCTTTAGTTTTTATCAGCAATTTTACTTTTTTTTTGTTCTTGTTCTTCAGGGATGTTTCCATTTTCTTTTTTGAAATGATGTATTATTGCACCAAGTATCAATATTAGAATGCCTGATAATGTAAGTAATATAAAATTGCCTTCAAATGGCTGAAATGTAAAGCTTGCAGGAGTATTATTAAATGCTCTGTAAAGTGCATCTAGACTCGCATATCCTATAAATCCAAATGCAAGCAGTGAGAAAGGTGCCATATAATAGTTAAGAGGCAACTTTTTGTCACGTACATACGTGTCTACTGCTCGACCGAATATTATTAGCAGCCCTGCAAGGACTATTCCCCATACCATATAAAACATAAATGAAAAAACAGGTAATAACCAAAATTCTTGCTCAAATTCAGTATTAGTATAAGCATATATTCCAAATGCAATTAGTATCACACCTGCTAGTATATAGGTGTAAATAGAGAGCCTTCCTGTTAGAAATCCTGATTTTATATCCTCCCACATATGTGCAATATTTTTTTCCCAGCGAAATACTCTAACTAGTAGGAATAGACCTAATGTAAGTATTATTGCACCTGATCCACTTGAAGACATTCCTATTATTGCAAAGAACGCCCATACTATTAATACAAGTGCGATTGGTAGGACAAATTGTTTTAGTACTTTTTCATCTTCAAGTATTTTCATAACTCGATAGTATGTGTCTTCTAACTCTCTGCTTTGTTTTACACATACTCTGTTTACAGAGGTGATTTTAATTCTTGATTGTATAATTGGTAAAATATGTTCGTCTTCAGCACCATCTGAAATTAATATTACATCTTCGGCCCCTGTTTTTTTGATTACTTCTTCCAATTGTTTTGCTAAAATTTCATCGGATTTGAATCCGACATTCATATGTCCACATATTGTTGCTATTTCAACGTCTTTTCCTTCTCTTTTAATTTTACTATAAATTGATATTGCATAAAAAATTGCGTTTAAGTCTGAATCTTCTGGATCGGTTTCACCTAACTTATTTGCTGCTTCTAAGTTTGTAGCATAACCTATAATTGGGCTTTTGACTTTTGCTTTCCTCCCAAAATCGTCATCACGATCCACGTTTAAAACTAGGGTTTTCATAACACCTTCTAGCTTTGTATTATTCATCTACTATATAAGAATGTTACCTCTTTTTTTCGTTTAATTGCTAAAAACAAAAAAAGCTCATTAATAGAAAAATATAAATAGTATTAATAACAAAGTATAACATAAGGAGATTGGTGACATGGATAACGAAGATAAAATACTAAGGATTCGGTATTTCGTTAAAAAATGGAGTGCATGTTAAAAAAACATTTAAAAAAAAATACATCTAGCTTTTATATAGAATAGACATTGCCAATCGAAATGCAAGATAAAAAACCCAGATATCACAATTTTAGTCAATTTCAGCTGTTACTAATGATAATGGTATCAGTTGTATCTTGGGCACTTGCTTTTCCGTTCATAAAAATAAGTCTTGAAACTTTCTCATTTATCAACCTTACAATAGTAAGATTTATAGTTGTATGTACAGCATTTTTATTAATAATTTTTTTCAAAAGAAAATGGTTTTCAAAACTCCATAAAAAAGACATAATACCACTTTTTATTCTAGGATTCTTTGGAGTCATGGTATATCACTTGGGATTAAACTATGGAGAACAATACATATCACCCGGTGCAGCAAGCTTGATTATTGCAACAATACCCATATTCGTGCTAATATTTGCAGCTGCTTTTTTAAAAGAAAAAATAACTTTTCTAAAAGCTATGGGAATTATTGTAGCAATTTTTGGAGTTGTAATAATTTCTATTTGGGGAAAACAAGAAGCATCAATACAGATAGAAAGAGCATATGCTGCAATTGCAGTTTTAATTGCTGCGATAATGGGTGCATTGTACACAATAGGAAGTAAAAAACTTCTTTCAAGATACAATGGGATTTCCCTTACAACATATGCCATACTTCTTGGAAGTATAGGACTTTTACCGTTCTTAAATACCTCATTGATTACGGAAATATCAACAATGAAACCTGTAACATTGTTTGCAGTAATGTTTTTAGGAATACTGTCAACTGTAACAGCATATACCGTGTGGTGTATGGTACTTGAACTAAAAACCGCATCAGAGATAAGCATATATCTTTACGCAATACCTGTGATTTCTACAATAGCAAGTTTTATTTTATTCAAAGACGAAATAACAACATTCTTTGTATTAGGCGGAATGTTTGTAATAATGGGACTGTATCTCGTAAACAAAAAGAATAAAAAAATTCAATAAATGAATAGCTATTTGTATTTTTTAATATGACAGAAATTCTTTACATGAAAAGCATTGAAGCAAATTACATAAAAGAATTTAATGCAACTATTACAAAAAATAAAAAAAACTACATATGTCTTGACAAAACAGCTTTTTATCCACTTGGCGGTGGACAGCCTTCCGATACCGGTTATATTGCTTGGGATGATAAAAAATCAAAAGTTATTGAGGTAATAAAAAAAGGAGATACAATAAAGCACATAATCGAAGGTGAAAAAACAGAGATTGGTACAAAAGTTCATGCAGTAATTGACTGGGAAAAACGTTATAAACACATGAAGATGCATACAGCACAACACATACTTTCAGGAATAATTTTTGACGAATATTCTGCAAGAACAGTTGGAAATCAGATACATGCAGATTACTCTAGAGTCGATTTTCATCCTGTTAAATTTTCTGAAAAGGATTTAGAAGAAATTACTGAAAAATTTAATGAGATTGTTTCTAAGAATTTGCCTGTTAAAATATACGAAGAGGAAAGAGAAAGTCTTGAAAAAAGAGTTGATTCTCAAAGAGCAAATCTTGATCTTTTGCCAAAGTTTGTATCAAAGCTTAGAATAGTTGAGATTGAAGGTTTTGATATTTGTCCTTGCGCAGGGACTCATGTTAAAAACACTAATGAAATACCAGATATTAAAGAGATAAAAAGAGATACTAAAGGAAAAGATAAAGACAGGATTATTTATTCTCTAAACTAACTGATATAGCCCAATTCTATAAATTTAATCATAAAGGTATAATGGTTCTTTAATAAAACTAAAATTGTTTTTTATATAATGAATATCCTGCGAAAGTAGACAAAGAACCAAGCGAAATAACAACTAACACAATTATTAAAATCGCAGTGTTATTAGGAAAACCAAGATCAAATACCATGCTAAAAAGCCCATATAAGCCTACTAGCAACAAAGGTATTCCAAAAATAAAGCAAAATAATGCTAGTTTATCAGCAACTATTTTTCCACCTTGAAGACCAGACACTTTTACATCTTCATGCATTATTACGTCTCTTTCTACTTTAGTCTTCCAGGGTTTTTTATTTCCCACAGTATAACCAAATAGTGCTATATTTTTTTATTTTATAAACTTGTGCTTAAAATTAGTTAAACATTAGAAGATAATTAGGTTTTAATTTTTATTTCTACATCTTCTATTTCATCAACACCTTTCAAAGATGAAAGCATACCTTTAATTGTATTTGCGATAAACTCTTCTGGAAATTCTGTGAGAGGCACATTTTTTCCATTAACTTTAATTGATATATCACTCATTTTTTATTTTCTCCTTTTATGCCTTTACTTTTAACCAAATTATAAAGTTTTCCAAAATCACCATCGTAATCAAAAACTGTATTTTCCCTCTTATCTATATCGCCAATTCTAATCTTTGGAATGTATCTATCAAAAGCACCTTCAACAAATATAAAATCATAACTTCCAATCTGGGAAATAATTCCGACAATCTCATTTGTTTTTATATTTTTTTTAACTACAAAATCTGTTTCAGATTTTGAGCTTAAAACAGTAAGCTTTGCGCCTGACTCTGCATGCCTGTAAGTATCTTTACCAGGTTCATCAATAGAAATTTCTTTATCTGATTTTTTAATAGTCGCGACTTTAAAATCATCCTCTGTCAATCTTTTTATCAAATCGGTTATAATAGTTGTTTTACCAGTATTTGATTTTCCGTAAAAACCAATAATATAAGGTTTCATTTTTTCAAAACCACAAATTCAAAATACATTTTAAAGTTAACCATAGAAAAGAGAGATGGATAAAAAACCCTACATAGCACTGTTTATCAGCATAGTTTCAGTATCATTTGCAGCAATACTTATAAAACTTAGCAGTGCAGAACCATTGTCCATTGCTTTTTATAGGTCATTGTTTACTGTAATTTTGATTCTACCATTTGTAGTATTTTTTAAAAAGACTAGAGAAGAAATAAGGAAAATACCCAGAAAAACCCTTTTTATAATGATAGGAATAGGTTTCATCCTTGCAGCACACTTTGCTTTTTGGATAACGTCACTAAAATATACATCTGTTGCAAGCTCTGTAATACTTGTAACAGCACACCCAATACTCGTAGGCCCTGTTTCACACTTTTTCTTCAAAGAAAAACTTTCAAAAATAAACGCTATTGGAATCATAGCATCAGTTGTAGGTGTTACAATACTTGTAATGGGAAACAGGCAATTGGGCTCGCAAACAATAGATACAATTGAAGGAAACATCCTTGCAATACTTGGTGGCGTGATGGCTGGCTTGTATATTTTAGGTGGTAGAAAAATAAGAAAAACAGTATCAGTTGCATCTTATGCATTTGTTGTATACAGCATAAGTGCATTTGTATTACTTATTTTGTGTATTGTTTTTAACTCAGAGTTGTTGGATATTAGTGTAACTGATTTTCAAATCTTTATTGCAATGGCAATAATAGCAGGCCTTTTGGGCCATACATTATATAATTGGTCACTTAAACATGTTCGGGCATCTCTTGCATCAGTAGCACTTCTTGGCGAACCACTAGGATCAACTGTTTGGGCTATGATAATTCCCGCAATAGGGCAAATCCCTTCAAAATACACAGTTTTTGGTGGTGCAATAATTCTTATCGGAATTTATATGACCGCTAGAAAAACAAAAGCACTTGTTTAACAAAATTGACAAAATTTAAAAACTATTTTTTATTCACGAGAGAACATGGCAGAAGAAAATTCAAACAAAATGATAACAATTGCGCTTGCAGTAATAATATGTATAGCTGCTATAGCATTATTGTATGTAAATTTACCAGCAAATGATACAAACGATAATACAGATAATAACACAAATGATGGAAATGAAAGTGAAGAGCCTCCTGTACTTTTAACTGTAACATATAATGATTCTGAAAATGAGTACACACTTGAAGAACTAGAAAGTTATACTTCTACTACAGGCACAGCAAGAAAACTTAAGGCAAGTCCATTTTTTTCCAGCGGAACAATAATTATAAGCCCTGAAATGAACGAAACAGCAGAACAATACACAGGTATAAAAATATCAACAATACTTGCAGATGTAACTAATGTACCTGAAACATATAATGTAACGATATCTGCTCCAGACGGATACAGTAAAACTCTTAGCAAATCAGAGATAAATGGAGAGATAACAACATACAATGAGACTGGAAATGAAACTGATCTGGAAGTATCAGTAATTCTAGCATACAAAGAAAATGGAGAATATCTATCCGAGGACAGTCCACTAAAGATAGCTATAATAGGAGATGAAGAGCCAATAAGTCTCTCAAATATATGGGTATCAGACGTTGTTTTACTTGAGATAACAGAATAAAATATTCAACCACAACCTTTTTTTCTTTCTTTTTTATATTAGATATTAATTCATGAAAAATATTGGGGAGCTTGTTAGCAATACTAAGAAGTATAAAAAATCAATAGTGCAACAAGAATTTAAAAGTAAAAAAAACAAAGTTGCTTATGTAACACTTAAAGGAAAACCCCGCGTTTTAAAATGGTTTGTACCCGGTTTTAAAAGAAGGATGAATGTAGAATACAATATTCTCAAAAAAGGTTCAGCAAAACTAAACATCCCAACAGCATTTGAAATGGATGAAAAAAACAATGTCCTTGTTACAAACTATATAATGGGAGAAAACCTCTGCGATATAATAAACGATGAAAAAACAACACAAAGTGAAAAACAAAGATTAATCTTGCTTCTATCAGAGTGGTTTTATGATTTTCATAACTATTTCAAAAAGGATAACGAGTTTACAATAAGAGGAGATCCTAGTCTTAGAAACTTTGTATTAACAGATAGAGTATGGGGGCTAGATTTTGAAGAAGCAAGAAAAGGAAGGCCAGTAGAAGATCTGGCAGGAATGTGCGCCTCTATTCTTACAACAGACCCAATGTTTACAAAAGAAAAAATCAAACTATGCAAACTTCTTTTGGAAAATTATAACGATCGTGCACCTGGAAGAATAATAAATGCAAATGAAGAGATTTCTTATGCTCTTTTAGAAAAAATACAATGGAGACCAAATGACGAAGAAATTTTAAGAAAACACAGCAAACAGATAAGAAAAGATGGGTTAAATTAAAAAAACATATTTTTTAAACAAAATAATTAAAAGCATTGTTTTTATATCATTTATTTGAGGGATGATAGATGCCTATTGATAATATAGTCGATGAAGCAATTGATGAAGTAATTGCAAAATCAAAAGGAACTGATGAAGAACTTAAAAAAAGAAGACCAAAACAACCTTCTTTTAGATACCTTACAAATGATGAAATAAAAGAAGAATTAGAAAAAGCAGATGTTGATCATATCTCTGTTATGACACCTGCAAATTATCCAAAGATAGTTGCAGATGAGGTTTTCACTCTGGGAATAGGTGGGGATGTACAAACCGTCGAAGACATAATAAAAAGACATCAAACAAGTAGGAAATTCAGATAAAATTTCCTTAATTCTATTCTTAGTCATAATTTTTATATAATATCTATTGTTATCCGTGCTCGAATGATTATGGGGAAGGAAAAACTAATACCAATTTTGGCAATGGCTGTTCTTTTAGTAGCAATTAGTTCGACACTTTATGTCAATGCTCAACAATCTGAAACTAATGATATGAAAATAATACAAATAAACAATCAACAATTAAACATAGATGAGCTATATAATACTATAAACACAATAACAATTGAGACAGACGACGGTGAAAAAACAGGTTTACCACTAGGCGAAGTACTAGAATATTCAAAAGTTAGCTGTATAGAATGTAACAGTTACACAATCAAAGCAAAAGACCCATATCAACAAACAGTTTCGGGCTCAGAAATGAAAAATGGCATATTAACATACGATGAAAAGTACAATGCAAGAGTGTATTTTCCAAATCTTGCACATTCTTTTTGGGTTTATGATATAGTAGAAATTGAGGTGAAATAAAAATGAATGAAAAAACAAAGTTATTAGCAGGAATTTTAGTATTCGGTTCACTATGGGGCTTTTCGGAATGTATTATTGGACCAGCATTAGGCGATGCAGGTCTTCCATCTGGAGCTATTATGACAGGTTTTTTTGCAATGATATTTCTTACAATGAGCAGACTTTTTTACAAACAAAGAGGGATGCAAATCGGAATGGGGCTTGTTGCAGGTTCATTAAGATTTTTTAATCCGTTAGGAGGATGCCAAGTATGCTCTGCAATTGCAATAGCTGCAGAAGGTCTTTTGTTTGAATTGATTTTTAACTATTTGTCGGAACTTGATTTAAACAAGATGAAAACACTTACAACAAAAGCAAGTCTTGGTATTTTTACTTCGTACAGCGTATATGTTGGAGGATACATTATAACTCAGATATTAACGCCTCTTTCATTTGGATCATTTTATGTTGAAAATCTAATATCATTTCTACCAGTAATACTTGCATCAGGATTACTTGCAGCATTAATTGGTGGCATAACAATTCCTGCAACAATGGAGCTGGGAAAAATCGATTTTAAACTAGCTGACAGATTCTATTATCCAACAACACTGGGTGTCTCGGCAATTTGTTGGATAGTTGTACTTGGTACATGGCTGACTTTGGGGGCATAGATATATGGCTGAACCTAAAACAGTCAAAATCCTAAAATTTCATCCTGAAAAATGCGAAGGAGACAAGGCATGTGAAAGAGCTTGCTCACAGGTTCATTTTAAAAGCGATGAAGGTGGAGAAAAATCTGCAATTCGTATTTTAAAAGATAAAGACGGAAAATACAAAATGCATGTTTGTGACCAGAGAGGCGTTTGTCTTGATATGTGCCCTGTAGGAGCACTTAAGAGAAACAAGAAAGGCACAGTTATTCTAAACAAAAATGTGTGTATAGGCTGTCAAGCATGCGTTGGTTTTTGCCCAATTGGTGCAATGAGGAAATCCGATGAGAGAATTGAGCCGTTCAAATGCATAGCATGCGGAGCCTGTGTTAGGGCATGTCCTACTGATGCACTTGAGCTAGTAGCAGTAAACATCGAAGAAATAAGAGAAACAGTTTACTATAAACTTGGAGCTGATAAATAATGGTTGAAGGACAGATACCTGTTGAGGAATACGAAACAGGCAATACAAAACATGAATGGGATCTTGAAAAAATCAAAAAAGCACATCATAAAGTTTTAGAATATGATTACAAAAAAGGTAAAGTCGAAAAAGGCTTTGCAAATCGAACTCTTTACATAAATTTAAGCACAGGCGAAGTAAAAGAAAAGAAAGTAACAGATGAAATGAAAAAACTCTTTACTGGCGGTCGTGGTTTTGGCCTTAAACTTTTATGGGATTCAATAAAACCTTCAACACGATGGAACAGTCCTGAAAACGAACTATTGGTTACCACAGGACCACTTTGCGGCACCACACAATATGCTGGCTCTGGAAAATCACTTTGTTTAAGTGTATCACCTTCTACAGACATACTGTGTGACAGCAACGTAGGTGGATTTTTTGGACCTTACCTTAAATTTGCAGGTTTTGATGCAATAGAGATACAAGGTAAAGCAAAACATGATGTAGTAATAATAGTAGATGGAGAAAAAGGAAAAATCACAGTTGAAACAGCACCACTTGAAGAGACAAACTCACATGTTTTAAGCGAACAGTTAACTCATATGTATGCATCAGAAGATACTGATAAATCCCGTCAAAAAGTATCAGTTGTATCTGCAGGAGAAGCGGCAGAAAACAGTTACTGGGGATGTTTGAATTTTAGTTTTTATGATATAAGGCGTAAAGTTTGCAGGATGAAACAAGCAGGAAGAGGTGGACTTGGTTCAGTTCTTCGTGATAAAAATATTAAAGCAATAGTTGCAAAAGTAGAAGATTTCACAGGAATGGCAAACAACCCAGATGATGCTGAAAAAATAGTGAAAGTTGGAACAAAACTTCACCGTGAAATCCGTGATCTTGATAGAGACCAATGTAACATGAGAGCAGTAGGAACAGTACACCTGGTTGAAATCATGGATGAATATGATCTTTTGCCTTGTGAAAACTATAGATTCGGTAGTTTTCCAAAAGCACCAAAGATATTTTCACCAAAATTCTTTGAACATTTTACAAAAATCATACCAGATGGATGCTGGCATGGTTGTACTATGGCCTGTGCAAAAACAGTAGATGGTTTTGAAATTATGACTGGCCCATACAAAGGTCAAAAGGCAACAGTTGACGGACCTGAATATGAGACAGTAGGCTGCGGTGCTAATATGAGTCTTTGGGATCCAAAAGAAATACTTGAATTCAATTTCTACTGTGACACATATGGAATCGATACAATATCAACAGGTACAGCTATTGCTTTTTACATGGAAATGTATGAATATGGAATTTTAAACAAAGAACGCTGTGATGGTCTTGAATTATGCTTTGGAAATTTTGATGCAGTAATGGAATTCATGCACAGAATGGCAAAAGGAGATAAAGGCGATTTTGTAAAAGTTGCCGCAAAAGGCATTCGTCGTGTTAAAGAGTGGATAAAAGAAAAAGGATGGGGCGACCCATACTTAATCGAAGAATGCGGCATGGAAAGCAAAGGCCTTGAGTATTCAGAGTACGTTACAAAAGAAAGTCTTGCTATGCAAGGAGGATATGGTCTTACACTAAAAGGCCCTCAGCATGATGAGGCATGGCTAATTTTCATGGACATGGTAAACAATCAGATTCCAACATTTGAAGACAAAGCAGAAGCATTACACTACTTTCCGATGTGGCGTACATGGTTCGGGCTAAATGGCCTATGTAAACTTCCATGGAATGATGTTGAGCCAGCAGATAATGCAGAAACTGATGAGCCTGCAAAAGTTCCAGGACATGTACAAAACTATGTAGAATATCAAAATGGAGTTACAGGCTGGAATGTTGACAAAGAAGAACTCATTCTTCAAAGTGAAAGATGTTATAACTGGCAGCGTGCAATGAATGTGTGGATGGGACGCGGTCGAAGAAGAGATGACTGGATACCATATCGTTCTATGGGACCTGTAACAGAAGTAGAATACATGAGCAGAAAAGATAGATACGACAAACAATTAGTAGAAAAAGTAGGTCTAAAAGAAAAAGACGTAGAAAAAATGGGCACACCTGAGAAAATTAAAACTCTTTATGACTGGAAACAAGACCAATATCAGAAACTCACAGATGCAGTATACTTTAGACGTGGTTGGACACCAAATGGAGTTCCAACACCACAAAAAATGAAACAGCTTGGGTTTGCTGATAAAAAAATGCTTGATATGCTTCAGAAGAAAATCGATGAAGATGAAAAGAAAGGTCTCAATAAATGGGGTGGAAAATACGAAAAAGGAGAAAAACCACCAAGCATTGATCCAAAATATTGGGAGAAATGGTAAAGTTTTATGAATGTTGAAAAAGCAGAAAAAATAAGAATGAAACTTCAAAAATCAAGCGTTGGCATTGCAGGTGCCGGAGGGCTTGGTTCAAATGTCGCGATATCTCTTGCAAGAGCTGGCGTTGGTCGTATTTTAATAGTTGATTATGACAAAGTTGAAGAAAGCAATCTAAATCGCCAGTATTTCTTTAGAGATCAAATTGGACAAGTAAAAGTTGATGCATTAAAAGAAAACATTAAACGAATCGATGAATCAATAAGAGTTGAAACTTTGAATCATAAGTTAAGACATGGGTTTATGCACAAGCCTTTCAACGATGTTGATGTAATAGTCGAAGCACTTGATAAAGCTGAAACAAAAACTGATTTTATTGAAGATATAATGAACAATTTGCCCGACAAAGTCTTAGTTGCATGTAGCGGGGTTTCAGGATATGGAAATATTGATAGAGTTTGTACGAAACATATCGGAAATTTGCATATGGTATATGATGATAAAGCAAAAGATAGCGAAGAAGATGTTTTGATGGCTCCAAGAATTATTCTTATGGCTAACTGGCAGGCAAATATTGTGTTAGATATCCTTCTGGGTGAAGATAAGTGATTGAAGTAAATGGCAATAAAGTTGATTTCGTAGAAAATGAAACAGTAAAAGATCTTCTTAAGAGAATGAGATACACTTTTCCAAATGTTGTAGTAAAGATAAATGGAGAGCTTGTTAAAAGAACTGATTTTGCCGAGACAATTATTCCTGATGATTCAGAAATTGCTGTAATTCATATGATTAGTGGTGGTTAAAAAAATAAAATAATTATGATACTACAGGACCTGCAATTGTAATCACACTAAAACCAAATGCTAAAAAGAAATATGTAACATACATTAGAGCCCAAGAAGACGTGTTTTCCAGGTGTTTTCCTTTTTTACTGTCTTTTATCATCAAGTAAAAAACATAAGCAGAAGGTATCGAAAGAAAAGTCAGTATAAAGAATTGTGATGAAAGTAAACCGCCTTCTATTAATAACGGTATGAATAAAAATGGGAAAAACATAAATGGAAAAACCATGAGTGCAGATTGTTTCAAACCATAAGTGTTTACTAGTGTTTTTGTACCTGTTTTTTTATCTGCTTCAGAGTCGGTTATATCTTTTGTAATGGAGCCACCTATCAAAAAGAACATTGCTAGAAATCCAATAGTCAGAGGTAAAGGTTCAAGAGAATTTCCAAAAACACTCCAGCTTGCAAGTATTCCCAAAAGACCTCTTGGTATTCCAACCCATAGCTGGTTTATAAAAAGTATGTCTTTGCATCTAGGTGGAAGTGAATAAGTAACTGTAAAAAATGTTATCAAAAGTACAAATGCTAAAAACATTGGATTTATGAAAAATGCAATAGAAATTGAAATAATGTAAAATATTGTTGCAACAATAGTTGCTTCTTTGATTGATACTATTCCTTTAGGAATAGGTCTGTACGGCTTTGATATCTTATCAGATTTTAAGTCAGTTACTTGGTTTAGTGAATTTGATGCACCATTAAGTATTGCAAGAGAGATACTTGCAGGAAGAATTATTGTAAAAAATAGGCTGTTTAACTCGTTTGTAACAATGTTATATTTGTAGCTTGCAATCATGATACATATCGAAACTATTACTGGTGCAAGTAGTGTAAAAGGGCGTACAAGCTCTGCATATGCTTTTAATCTCTGTGTTAAATTATTAAGTCTCAATCTAACCCCTCACTTTCGTTATACTTTCTAATTAATAGTATATATAAATTTCTTTACATTTGTTGTCAAAAAGACATTTAAGAAAAAGGACAATATACAGAAGAGGCAATAATGGAGAAAATAAGATCATTTATAGCAATTGAAATAGATGCTTCACAACAAATAAAAAATCTAATATCAGAGTTAGAAGAAACTGGAATAAATGCAAAAATCGTAGAAACAAAAAACATGCATTTAACACTAAAATTCTTAGGAGATACAGATACAAATATCTTAAATCAAATAGAAGAAAAAATAAAAGAATCTGTAAAAAGCATAAACCCTTTTGAGATATATCTTAAAGGCGTAGGAGTTTTTCCAAATACAAATTACATAAAAGTATTCTGGATAGGAATTGAAGATGAGGGTAATCTTAAACAAATAGCAAAAGAAATAGACGAGAAATTAAACAAGATTGGTTTTAAAAAAGAAAGAAGAGAATTCTCAGCACACTTAACCATTGCAAGAGTAAAAAGTGCAAAAAATAAGGAAAAACTAATCGAGTTGATAAACAAACACAAAGAAACAGAGTTTCAAAAAATAAAAGTAGAAAAAATAATTCTTAAAAAAAGTGTTCTAACACCACAAGGACCAATATACACAAATCTAAAAGAAATAAAGATTGGAGAATAACAAAAAATGTGGATGGCAGTATTAGGTTTGATAAACATAATTCTTTTTGCATTCACTGTTTTTTTCATATTAAACAGAGATAAGGCCAAAAAAATAATTTTTGATCCAAATTTTATAATCCAGAGAATAAATGAAAACTTGCTAATGCTCTTCTTAATTTTTACAGTAGTAGCATTGCACATCATAGAAGTTCTTCTTATCGATCCTGCTGTTACAAATTGGGTCGGGTATGATTATGCAAATGACATTCAGAATATTGAAAATGGTTTTGTATACTGGTTTTCACAGAACTGGACACCAGGAATAGTTCATTTCTTTGTAATAATCTACATCGTAATATATCCCTTCACACTATGGTTCTCACCACTGTATTTTACAATTGCAAACAAGAAAAAAGCATTAAAATCACTTGCATACGGCCTTCTAATAATCTATATCTTAGCCCTACCTTTCTATCTATTTTTACCAATTACAAATGTATATACTTTCTATGAGACAAATTCAGCATTAGACTCAGTAATTCCAAATATAGAACAATTCTTTTATTCAACCACAACAACAAACAATTGTTTTCCTTCACTTCATACTGCAATGACAATTCTTGTTGCATACTGTTTAAGCCTGACAGGAAATAAAAAACTCAAGATATTTGGATATTTTGTAATGATAACAGTCATAATGTCAGTAATTTATCTTTCAATACATTGGATAATAGACGTTGTTGCAGGGGCAATACTTGCTCTAGGGGCAATATTCATATTAAAGCACTATATCAAGGATAAATGAAAAATGAGTGAAATAGAAAAACAAGTTCTTCAAAAAATTACACCGACACACGAGTACCGTGAGAAGATAAAAAAAGCCGTAGAAGAAATAAGAATAATACTTAACAACGAGATAAACAAAAGAAAACTACCTGTAACAGTCGAGCTAGTTGGAAGTATCGCAAAAGACACATATCTTATGAATAACATGGACATTGATTTTTTCTTATGTTTTCCAACAAACTACAAAAAAGAAGAAATTGCAAAACATGCACTTTCAATTGGGAAAAGTTTTCTTAAAAACACTGAAGAATCCTATGCAGAGCATCCTTATCTTCGTGGTTATTACAAAGAATTTTACACAGAAATAGTGCCTTGTTATAAGATAGAAAATGCAAAACAAAAACTATCAGCAGTCGACAGAACGCCACTTCATACAAAATATGTAAAAGAAAACATTACTGAAAATCAAAAAGAAGATGTCAGGCTTTTCAAACAATTCCTAAAAGGCATAAACTGCTATGGAGCAGAAGCACAAATACAAGGATTCTCAGGATATCTCTGTGAAATAATAATACTTTATTACAAATCATTTGAAAATACAATAAAAAACGCAAGTGCCTGGAAAAAACAAACAAAGATATCTCTTACAACAAAAAAGTTCCTTGATTTTGATACACCACTTATATTCATAGACCCAGTGGACGCTGAAAGAAACGTTGCAAGCGCTCTTTCAAAAGAAAAATTCATGCTTTTCAAAAGAGCTTGCAAAGAATATATTAAAAATCCAAAATATGAATTCTTTTTTCCAAATCCTATAAAACCATGGGATATCAATAAAATAAAAAACGAAATTGAAAAACAAAATGCAAAATATATAGCAGTAAAATTTGAAAAACCAGACATAATAGATGAAAACCTTTACCCACAGATAAGAAAAACAGCTAGACGTATTAAAAAAGAATTAAAAAGAAACGATTTTAAGGTATTTGACTCAACATATTTTATTAATACAGAAAAAATATATATCATTTTAAAAACACAAAAAGAAAAGCTTAGCAAAACAATGATTCATACCGGGCCACCAATAACAAAAAAGGAAAACTCAGAACAATTCTTTAAAAAATGGGAAAATCATAAAGACCTTGTAAAAGGACCATATGAAAAAGACAATAGATGGTACGTAGAAATAAAAAGACAATACACAGAAATAGAACATTTTCTAAAAAAAGAGTTAAAAAATCTTAGCATGGGAAAAAACCTTGAAAACATAATAAAAGAAAAACATGAAATACTCGGCGTAGAAGAGCTTTTAACAGAGGATATAAGATTAAATTGGACAGAATATCTTGATAAAAAGAATTCTTGGGAATGGTAAAAAATTATATCAATATCATTTTGATTATAATTCGTAAAGATAGGAAATGGCAAATAATCAAGATTATTCTTCTTTAAAAGTGGCAGTAGGTACATCTACAAAAAAAGATGCTTATACTGCTGGGAAAGAAATAGCAGAAAAAACTCTTCATAAACTTGGATGCATGCCTAATTTATTTTTAGCATTCTGCACAATCAATTATGAGGATAACGGCGGGCTTAGCAATTTTTTAAAAGGAATATGGAGCGTTCTACCTGAAGAGACAGTTCTTGCCGGCGGGACAATAACTGGTTTTTTAAATTCTGATGGATGTTATGCATCTGGTGCAACAGCCCTTGGAATAAATTATCCAAATATGAACATTTCAATAGGACATGGAAGCAATACTAAACGAAATCCAAAAAAAGCTGCTAGAAAATGTATTAAAATGATAAAAGAACAAGAAAAAAATCAATACTCAGAAAAAATACTTATGAGTTTTATTTCATCAACAAAGAACCCGCAAATTAGTTTACCCGGAATGCAAGATGTAAGTTTTATAAATTCTAAGATTCTTGCTAGATTATCACTTTTTATGGTAAGCTTTTTCCAAAAATTCTTAAAAAAAGGAATCGGAAAAGAACAAGAAGTTTTGGAAGAAATTACTAAAAATTTACCAAATTATAATCTTATACATGCATCTATGACATGTTGGGCTCCATACGACAGAAACTTTCAATTTTTAAATAAAAATATATTCAAAGACGACGCTGTGATAGTCTTAATAGAGAGTGATATACCCTTGCATTTGGATTTTTCTACAGGTGCAAAAAAATCAGATATAAAATTTAAAATAACAAAAATCTCAAAAGATAAAATAATAATAAAAGAAATAAACAATAAACCAGCATTTACAGAATTCTTAAAAATTATGAACTGGACAGAAAAAACAATAGGAGACTTTAAATGGACTGATAGGGGAGTAAGGTACCCTATAGCTTTTGAAAAGAACTCTAGAATAATCTTAAGGCCACATCTTTTAATAATGGGTGACTTTATGGGTGCAGTTGGCAAAATTGAATATAAAGATGTATTCATAGCAGATATGAGTTCTGAAGCCATAGCAAACGCAACAGTAGAAGTGTTAAAACCAAAAAAACCGTTATATGGATTTTTTTCATCATGTTTCTCACAGAGAGATTTCCTTGGGATAAAAGTATTCCAAGTCCAAGAAAAACTTAAAAAATATTTCCAGGAAAAACCATTTCTTATGATATATGTCGGTGGAGAAGCTATACACAAACCAGATGAGTGTTTATACTACTTAAATGAAAGTTTAAGTTCAGCAATATTCCATGAAAACTAAGTAAATTAATTTTCTTTAACATGACTTTGATTTGCATCCATATTTTTATTTCTTAAGTTTAAAGATAGTAAAAAATGAAAAGTAGAACCTTTGCCAAGACCTTTACTTTCTACCCATATCTTTCCACCATGTCGTTCAACAATCCGTTTACAGATAGGCAGCCCAAGACCACTGCTATCAAGATTATGTCTAGAGGGATCAGCCTTATAAAATTCTTCGAAAATATGTTCTATTTGTTCCGATGTAAGACCTACGCCCGTATCACTAACTGAAACTTTTATAAACTCATCTTTTTTTTCTGCATCAATAGATATATTGCCACCTTCAGATGTAAATTTAGCTGCATTGCTCAAAAGATTATCAATGAGTTCTTTAAATTCAATTTTATCAAGACAGACATTAAAGTTTTTATCAACTCTATTTTCAAATTTTAGGTTCTTATTTTTAAAAATATATTCCTTATTAACACTTATATTTTTAATACAGTCAAAAAGATTTGCTTCTTCAAAGTTAAGAACACTTTTTGGTGAATTAAGTCTTTCAAGTTTTAAAGTCTTTCCGACAATGTCTCTCATAAAGAGCACATTACAATTAATGATACCTAACAACTTTTTTAATTCAGGGTCCTTTTCTTTTTTCTTAATAGTTGGAAGAAGGCCGACCAAAGGAGTAAGTGGTGTCTTGAGATCATGGCCAAGTTGACCTATGAATTCAATTTTATGTTTCAGAAGTTTTTGTATTTCTTCAGTTCTTTCTTCAACTTTTTTCTCAAGATTTGAATTGAGGATCTTTAGTTCTTCTTCAGCTTGTTTTAATTCAGCATTTGCCGATTGTAGTTTAACATTCATCTCTTCGATTCTACGAGCATTTCTAATCCTTTCTTCTTCAGCTGCAAGACGTTCGGTTATATCCCTAATACTGCCTTGCATTCTAACCTCGTTTTTGCGACCCATAACTTCTACATTATATTGTATTAATTTGCCATTTATTTCAACAGGTATCTTCCTACCAGAATGAGTTATAATACAACTTTCTAAATTATTTATTTCTCTGAACATCATGTCTTTTTTATTAAATTTTGAAAAAAATTTTTTATGGATTTTTCTCCAATCATCTTTAGGAACAATTTTTGAGAATTTTTCACCTATAAGAGTTGATGAAGGGTATCCTGCAAGTTTTTCTACAGCATTATTGATATAAGTAATTCTCCCCTTCGGCGAAACTTGAAATATTATATCGCTTACATCACTAAATAAATCTTTTTTTCCAAGTGCAATTGTTGTATCAGAAATTATCTCAAAATATTCAGCAAGTGAATTATATCTCTCATATGATTCTTTGAGTTTTCTTCTTAAAGTTATAATTTCTTTTTTTAAAAATTCGACATCATTATATTTTTTTTCATTAAGATCTGATTCAGTTACACTGCTCTCTTGATTTAAAAAATCATTTGATACATTCCCCTCTTCAGAAATTATTTTTGGATCCACGGTTTCTTCTTCATAGCTTTGTATATTATTTTTTAGCAAACCTTTTTTTTCTTCCTCTCTTAAAACTCTAACAATATCTGGATCCTCGTAATCCATAAAGATTCTAGCCTTCTTAAAAAACTTTAATACTTACAGCATATTAAAGATTTTTTAAATATCATATTGCGATTTATACAAAATGTATAAATCTATAGAACTGTTTAGTAATTTTGAATGAAGACACTTGGGGTGTACACAAAAGATTTCTCACTTTACTATGACTTGCTTAAAGTTTTAAGGAAAAGAAAAATTGCTTATGTTTCACTTTCTTCTTTAAATCATATCCCAAGTAAGATAGGTGTTATAATCACTTCAAACAGTGAACTTCATGATGTAAAAGCTTCAAAGGTAATAGCAGCTGATGCATATGATACAATAGAGCATGCAGTTGACCTTGCCCTACAGATGCTTATCGGCAAAGATTTGTATTCAAAGCTTTTCATAGGCATTGACCCTGGCGAATACCCCGGTATTGCAGTAGTAGGGGATGACATACTTCTTTCGAAAACAAGTGTCGATGATCCTGAAAAAGTTGTGAATGTTGTTAAAAGGATTTTAAAAGAATATCCTGCAAATCAAACAATAATACGAATTGGGCATGGTTCAATTACAATCCGAAATCGTATAATAAACTCACTTATAAAGTTAGGAATCCCAATTGAAATAGTAGATGAAACAAAAACAACGCCCTCTCAACAAATAATGAGGCCACAAAGAGACAAGGAAGCAGCTGCTGCAATAGCACTTATTCACGGTGGAAGAGTACAAAGCAAACTACCACTCGATCCAACCCGTGGAGAAATAAAAATAATACAAGAGCGGAGTAGAAAAATGACCAATGGTAGCTTTTCAATATCTGAAAAAAAGGCAATTGATGTAATAAACGGTAAAATTTCTTTAAAAGAAGCAATAGAAAAAGAAAAAGCTCGTAAGAAACCCAAACGTTTATGAGCCTGTCTCATATGCTTGTTGGGTAACAGTAAGATGAATGCAAAAAGAGCACTTATAAGCGTTTCAGATAAAACAGACGTAGCATTTTTTTCAAAGGAGCTTTCAAAACTTGGAATAGAGATACTATCAACTGGCGGAACTGCAAAGGTTTTAGAAGAAAATAATATTAAAATCACTGAAGTTTCAAAAGTAACAAATTTTCCAGAAATGCTAGATGGTAGGGTAAAAACCCTGCATCCAGTGATTCATGCTGGAATTCTTGCAAGAAGAGATACTCCTGAACATATGAAAACACTTGAAAAACACGATATCAAACCTATTGACATTTTGGTTGTAAATCTTTATCCATTCGAACAAACTATAAAAAAATCAAAGGTTACCATGGAAGAAGTGATAGAAAACATAGATATCGGTGGCCCGACACTTGTTCGTGCTGCTGCTAAAAACTACAAAGATGTAATAATTGTGACAAATAAAGATCAATATTCTGATATTATAAAATCATTGAAAGAAAAAGGAGATCTAAGCATAGGAGATCGTGAGAAACTTGCAATAGAAGCATATTCTCATACAGCTCAATACGACTCTATAATCTCTAATTATCTTAGAAACAAATGGACAGATGAGGTTTTACCAGATAATCAAAGTATCGCCCTTAGAAAAAAACAAGATATGAGATATGGTGAAAACCCTCATTTAAAAGGAGGGTTTTACAAAGTAATACCTGAAGTTGAAGAGCCTTGTATTACAAATGCAAATAAATTGCAAGGAAAAGAGCTATCCTATAACAACATTCTTGATTCAGATGGTGCAATAGAAGCAATTAAGGAATTTACAGAACCTACATGTGTAATCATTAAACATGCAACTCCTTGTGGAATTGCAAGTGCTAAAAATCTTCTCTCTGCTTGGAAAAATGCATATTCTACAGACACATATTCGCCTTTTGGAGGCGTAATAAGCTTCAATGGAGAAGTAGACAAAAGCGTCGCAGAAGAATTATCTAAACTATTTTTAGAAGTAATAATAGCACCTTCGTATAGCAAAGAAGCAAAAGAAATATTTGCTCAAAAGAAAAACCTCAGAATTCTTGAGCTCAAAGGACTTGATAAAAAAATAGAAAGGAAAGGAATGATTTTCAGAAGTGTTGTAGGAGGATTTCTCTCACAAGACCGAGATACTAAAATGACACCGCAAAAGGACTGGAAAGTTGTAACAAAAAAGAAACCGACAAAAAAGGAACTAAAAAGCATGGAATTTGCAGTAAAATGTGTAAAACATGTTAAATCAAACAGTGTTGTATTTGTAAAAGACACAGAGACGGTAGGAATCGGCGGCGGACAGACTGCAAGAGTGGATGCCACATGGATTGCGACAAACAAAGGAAAAGAAAACATCAAAGGAAGTACAATGGCATCAGATGCATTCTTCCCATTCAGAGATGCCGTAGATGTTGCAGCAGAAGCAGGAGTAACAGCAATAGTACAACCTGGTGGAAGCATACGTGATGAAGAAGTAATTCAAGCTGCAAATGAGCATAATATTGCTATGGTTTTTACAGGTCAGCGTTACTTTAGACACTAAAAAGTTTCTTTGAAAATATTATTTAAAGAGTTATGTATAAGGCATTCTAATGCAATTTAGGATTAAAGCAAAAGATGGACCAGCAAGAACTGGTGAAATTTCAATTGATAAAGAAAAGATTGTAACACCAAATATATTATTTTTAGATACACCTAGATTTAAAGCACCTGATTTTGCAGATATACTTCTTTCAAAAAGTAATAATACAAAAAAACCTGTTTTAAAAGTAAAAGACGAAGAAGTATTAAAAAATCTTATAGAAGTAGTTGATGAAAAATACTATTTTGAATTTGAGGAAAACATAATTACTTTAAAATATGCAAAACAAGTTTTTCAAAGACCTAAAAAATTTGTTGATTTATTAGCAGAGCTAAAACAAAAAGAAGATCCTGGAAAAACAATTTTTGCTCCAGGAATTGCGTATCCTTCAAATCTTTCGTTACTTGTGTATCTTGGAATAGACCTCTTCGATTCTTCTAACGCAATTATTGCTGCAAGAGAAAATATAATGTTTTTTTCAGATGGAGAATACAAAACAGAAGAACTTACTGAATTACCCTGCAATTGTCCAATTTGTAGCTCAAAGAAAAAACCTTCAAAACTAGAATTTGAAGAAATACTTTCTCATAATTATAACATGCTTTTTAATGAATTAAAACAAGTAAGAAACATGATTAAATCAGGAAATCTTAGAAACTATGTTGAAAAAAAAGTTCAATCAAATCCACTGTATGCAACGATACTTAGAAACATGGATGAAAAACATTACGATTATTTAGAGGAAAATACACCTGTTGTAAGTAATAAAACAATTTATGCAACAAGTATCGAATCTTTTGGCAGACCGGAAATTAAAAGATTTCAAAAAAGAACAATAGAAAGATACAGAAAACCTGCTTCTGCAAAAATATTGTTACTTCTTCCTTGTTCTGCTAGAAAACCTTATTCTTTTTCAAAAACTCACAGGTTTTTAAGAAGAAATATACTTGAGACCAACAATCCAGATATTATTCATGAACTAATTATCACTTCGCCAATCGGACTTGTTCCAAGAGAACTAGAACTTACTTATCCTGCTGCAAACTATGACATACCTGTAACTGGTACTTGGAGTGAAGATGAGAAAAAAATGATAAACACTCTTTTATCAGATTATCTTTCTAAAAACAAATATGATAAGATAATAATGCATCTTCCAAAAAATATTACAGATTTTTTAAAAGAGACAGTTAATAAATCTGTGATTTCGTGTATAGATGACAATCCTACATCAGATGAGTCACTTTCAGCTCTTTACAAAGTTTTACAAGAAAACATCGAAGGTTATAAAAAAGTAAACCGCCAAGAGAGACAAAGAGAGAGTATAGAGTGTATTGCCTCTTATCAATTTGGAAGAAAAACCGCTGAGGTGCTTTTGAAAGGTGCAAAGATATCCGGGAGATACCCAATGCTCAAAATCACTGAGAATAAAAAACAAATTGGGATGCTTATAGGTGAAAAAGGATATATCTCGCTTACAAAAGAAGGCGCTGAAAAAATATCAACTGTTTGTAAATACAAAGTTGAGATATCCGGTGATTTTAAACCAAAAGGATCGATTCTTGCGCCTGGAATAATTAGTGCTAATAAAAACATTAGAATAGGCGATGAAGTCTTAATTTTTAGAAAAGAAAAACTTTTAGGCGTAGGCTCTGCCTGTATGAATGGCTTAGATATGAAAAAACTAGATTACGGAGAAGCAATAAAGATAAGACATATTATTTCTTAGAATCTTTGAAGAGGCTCTTTAACACCACAAAAGGGGCATGAAAGAACTGTCGTGTGATCATATAACTCTGTACCCTCAGCCCAGATAGTTACACCCTCACCACATGCATTACATCTAAAATTTGCTTTCAAAGATTTTTTCTCAGGTATCTCTTCTTCTACACATAACGGATTTACAGGGATAAAACCTATTTCACCGCAATCAGGACAAGTCATTTTCACTGGTTTTTTATCATTTCGTTTTGTTTTTTTTATCGCAAAAATACCTGAGCATTTTGGGCATTTGAAGTGATAAAGACCACCTTTCAATGTTTTTTCAAATTCTTCAATGCTCAAATAAGTGTTGAGTTTCTGATTTGCTCTCAGCAATATTAAAACGAAAAATAAGATTATTATCAATATGTAAGAAAGTATTAGTACAACTTGCCATCCTTTATCAAATACAACATCAAAAATAGAAAATACTAATATCCAGAAGGCTAGTAAAACAAGTAGCATATATGGTGCTTTTGAATATAACCAATTCATATTTTCATCTCCTCCTCCTTACTACAAAATTCAACAATAAAATCAGAACAAACATTGAAATTGAAAGAGCAATATACAAAACATTGCTTCTGACACGATATGCAACATTTTGAAGCATTATATCTTTATGGGGATGAGTATTGCCAAGATATTCTTCAAAGTTTACAACACCATCATCATCATAATCCTCATTTGAGTCTGTTGAATCAAATGGGTTTAAACCATAGCGCTCTTCCCACCAGTCAGGAATTTTATCATTATCGCTATCATTTAAGTCACTAGTTACATAAAAATAATGCTTTTTTGAAATTTTTATGATATCTGCTTTATCCATAGCAGTTATATGATAACTATAATTGCCAGACTCGTTATATATATTTTCATATACATATTTTCCTGATTTTTTATTCATATCAAGATTATGGGTATCACCTGAAGGATCAGTTATCGTAATCCCTACAAAATCAACTCCAACATTATCTATAATAGTACATGAAACAATTGTAGGCTCTCCAATCAATTGGACTATTGGGTCAGCATAAATATAGGAAATAGTAGGAGGAGTATGATCTGTTATAACAACAAAGGAACCGTTATATGTTTCATTATTCTCATTTATTGAGATATCAACTGCGGTTATGACAAAATCATATGTATCTATTTCTAAAGTTCCACTAAAAACATATTTGAAGCTTTCACCTGCAAGTCGTATCATATCCCCTGTTTCAATTAAAGAGCCTGATGAATCATATATAGATACAAAAACAGATTTAAGACCCGTATCATCTGTAACATCTGCAATAATATCAACAGAACCTCCTTGCTGCTGGCTTAAAGGATTTGTATAAACATTTTCGATAACTGGCTTATTTCGCTCAGTTGGTTTAATAACGAGCTCATCTAATATAAACAAACCATTGTTGCTAGTATTTGAATCCTGTTTTTCATCAGATACAAACACTTTTGCAGCTACATACCAAATACCCGGCTCTGAAGAGTTCCAAAATAAATAAAACTCTTTTTCAGAACCTGCATTTATACTAACTTTTTGAGTATAAACTTCATCTTCATATTCAATTGTCTTTTGAGAAGAAGGTTTGATAAAAAGTTTTAAAGGATAATTATTGGCATCTCCTAAACCTATATTTTTAACTTTGACTTTAAATTTGACTTTATCATATTCCATTATAGTTGTTTCTTTCCAGTCTATATCAGTTATAATCAAATCTGGCCAATAGTAGACTTGTATATCTACATCACCTTTATTGTTTGACTCATTGCTCTCATCAACTGCATCATCATAATCCACATAAAATTCAAAACTAAAATTACCTCCAAGATTTGCGCTCCACTGAAAACTAACATTTGTATACTCGTCTTTTTCAAATGTATAACTTCCAACATCCGAATAAATCTCTACATCTTCATCGTTATAAACAGACATCTTAACATTAGTAGGACCAACTGTAGCAAAATAGCAAAAAACTTTTGCCGTAAAATAAACTGCATCATTAACATAAACCTTAGGCGAAGTTGGAGACCAACTTGTCTTAAAAGAAATATCTGAAAACAAAAGATCAGGTTTTCCAACAAAAACAGTTGTTTCTTTTTCAAAAGTTTCAAAGCCTGCACTATCAGTACATTTTATTCTAAAAGTCCAATTCCCCATTTCATCCAGTATTGTACTATTTGACCAAGAAAGACCATCAAGGGATTCTAAAGAAAGAGTTCTGTTTTTACTTTCATTTTCATTCAAAAAAACAAAAACCTCAACATTTTCAGCAAATGAATCGGTTTCTACAAGAATATCAACAGAATCACCTGAAAAACTATACATACCTTCAGAAGGCTCAACTATTTCAAAAACCCATCCTTCAGAAAACCCCGTATCATTTATAGAAACATTTCCTGAAACATTAATTAATTCATCTTCAGGATAATAAGACCTAAAACCAGGATTCAAACTAACATCAAAATAAACATAGAAGAATTTCTCAGTTTCTTGACCTTCAACTTTCCATAAAAGCTCTCCTTTTGCATTACTAAATTCATTGTAATCTTCTGTTTCATTCCAATTATAATGAACAGAATCATTTTCTATCTGCCCGTCAGAATAGTACTTAACAACTCTTATTGTGTCATTTTCAAAAGAGCCCGTGCTTACTTCTAAGTCATTAAGAATACTAGTAAAATTAAATGTTTTTGAAAAGTTGCCTTCTCCTGTAACTGATAAAAAATACCGATAATGCCAACTTTCATTCCACCAATCAAGTTTTCCAACAAAAACAGATGTAGAATATGAGTCGTGATTCTCACCAGAGTAAAACACATCAATATCGATTATATGTTTACCAAGCTCTTTTGGCGTCCAATTAAAATCAAAAATAATTAATTCATCTCTATAGATAATATCTTCGTAAACAATCTTCTTAATAAGATCATCAACACTTGAGTTTAAAAATAAAATTACATCTTCGCTTGTTTCAGATCCAAAGTTTTTAACAGCTGCAGAAATTTTATAAGAGTTGTTTACAAGTATTATATCTGGTATAGAAACATCCATTATTTTCAATTCAGTATCTTTTTCATAAACATAAATTACTCCAGGCCTATCATTATTATTCTCGTTACTCTCAGCTATATGCTGTAAATAATCTACTTCAATCAATATTTGTCTTTCAGAAGCTAAAGCTAAGTCTGCATCCCATGAAATATTTATATAACTACTATCGCCAACATCTAGACCAGAGTCAGAATAATTAGTGGAAACAAGAACTCCATCAACTTTTAAAGAAACCCAGATGCGGTCTCCAAAAGAAATATTACCGTATTCGCCGGTTTCGTCATTTACACTGTTCTCAACTTTAATAACAAATTTGACATTTTCATCTTCAGAAACTTCTTCTGGGAAGTCAACATAAGTTATCTTTAAATCGGGTCTTTCTTCAGATTCTGAAACAGCTGAAAAATTAAAAAAAGTCAAGAAAAACAATAATACTAAACCTATTGTACAATATCTTTTAAAACTAGCTTTAAACAACTTGTTCATGAGTCACCTTCCACGAGAGTATTCCCCCCAACCAATATCCGTAATTTATATAATAAGAGTTGTATTTGTACCTTTCTATTTATTTTTTAAATATTTAATTTTGATAAAAATATTAGTAAAACCTTTTATCTCTGATTCACAAACTATAAAACTATAACATCAATACACAAAAAAAGGTTGCAAAATGAAACCAAAAATACATACCTCGGCATATATTGACAAAACTGCAGTAATAATCGGAAATGTAAAAATTGGAAAAAAATGTGGAGTTTTTCCCTATGCTGTAATTAGGGGAGATGAAAATATAATAGAAATTGAGGATGGAGCAAACGTACAAGATAATTGTGTAATACACTGCGATGATAAACATCCTGTAAAAATAGGAAAAAACGTAACAATAGGACATTGTGCAATGGTACATGGCGCAACAATAGAAGATAACTGCTTAATTGGAATAAATTCAACAATTCTTAATGGTGCAATAATTGGTAAAGGATCAATAGTAGGAGCAAATGCTTTAGTAAAATCAGATATGATTGTGCCTGAAAACAGCCTTGTTTTAGGAGTTCCAGCAAAAGTCATTAAACAAGATAAAGAATACGAAAAGAGTGCTATAAAAAATGCTGAAATCTATGTAGAAATAAGCAAACACCATAAAGAAGGAAAATATGAGAGATTGTAAATTTATTTCTTTAATTTTTTACGAGTGTAATTAAGAAGACCGCCGGCATCTCTTATCGCAATTATTTCTTTCGGAAGTTTTGGAAAACTATACTTTTTTCCATCAACAGCAATTATTCCTTCATCAACATTCAAAGACAAAGTTGAATCTTTTGAAAAAGCTTTGACTGCGTCAGGACACTCTATCAAGATAAGGCCTTGATTTATTGCAGATCTGTAAAATATACGAGCAAAACTTTCTGCAATAACTGCTTTTATTCCAACTGATTTAAGACCTACAACAGGTTGCTCACGGCTACTACCGCAACCAAAGTTTTTACCAGCAATTATGATATCATCTGATTGAACATTTTTTGCAAAATCAGGATCTAAATCTTCTAAAAGATGAGGTTTTATCTCCTCTGGAGTACTACATGTATATGTATATTTTCCAGGAAATAGTTGATCTGTATTTACATTGTCTTTATAACGCCATATTTTCATTTTTAAACCACCTCGCGAGGGTCAGTAATTTTTCCTTTAATCGCAGATGATACTACAGTTGCAGGGCTTGCAAGATAAATTTCTGCATCTTTGCAGCCCATTCTTCCTTTAAAGTTGCGATTTGCAGTGCTGATGCATCTTTCACCGGGTGCAAGACAGCCTTGATGAGCACCAAGACATGGGCCACATCCAGGTGGTAAAAGCACGGCACCTGATTTTATCAAGGTTTGAATTACTCCACTTTCAAGTGCCTCCTCAAAGATTGTTTTTGAAGCGGGTAAAACAAGGAGTCGGACATTAGAATTTACTTGTTTTCCTTTTAAAATATCTGCAGCAATTTCAAGATCAGAAAACCTGCCATTTGTACAAGTACCAATAAGTGCCTGTTGAATATCAATATCTGATAAATCACTTACAGACTTTACATTATCAACACTATGCGGACATGCAACAACAGGTTCTACATCATGTAAATCGTAATTAAGTTCCTTAGAATAAACAGCATCTTGATCATTTGAGATAGGTGTGTAAGAATTTTCTGAAACACTAATTTTTCTAAGGTACTCCTTTGTTATTGTATCAACCATAAAAACACTATTTTTAGCACCCATCTCAACTCCCATATTGCAAATAGTGAATCTATCATCTACGGAGAACTGATCCACATCGCCATGATATTCAATTGAACAGTAATTTGCACCAGATGCAGAAATATCTCCGATTATATGCAATACTAAGTCTTTTGCATAAACTCCTTTCGGGAGTTTTCCAGAAAGATTCATTTTGATACTATTTGGGACCTTAAGCCAAGTTTCACCTGTAAGCATAAGAGATGCTGCCTCAGTTCTATCTATTCCAGAAGAAAAAGCACCAATTGCACCGTATGAGCAGGTGTGAGAATCACTCCCAAGGAGAAGTTTTCCTGGTAGAGCAAGGCCTTTTTCAACTACTACTTGATGACAAACACCAACTCCTACATCAAAGAAATTTTTAATCCCGTGTTTTTTTACATATTCTCGTATTATCTTATGATTATTTGCGGTCTTTTCAGATGCCGCAGGAATCACATGGTCGATTACGATTATCGATAAATCCTTTGAATAAATACCATATTTTTCAAGTTCTGGTTTTATTTTTGAAATAATTGGTGCAGTATTATCATGTGTTAAAAGATGATCAGGATGAACAGTTACTATCTGGCTTGGAACCACTTCTTCATTTTTAGAATATTTTGCAAGGATTTTTTCTACAAAGGTCATGCCCATAAATTATTTTCCTCCTCTGAAAACTGAAAAACATGTTTTTTTCAGTTTGAAAGATTGAATCGATTAACCCTCTTTAAATTTAATTGAGAAAGCATTATTACATATTGACATAATAATAAGAAAAATATAAAGTGTAGAATTTACATATAATTAAGTGTTGAAGGTATAAGTGGAGAGATGAAAAGAAGGTTTTTCAAAGATAACAATGCACTTGCAGGAGTATTAGAAGCACTACTTTTGATAGGGTTAGTTGCAATAATACTTTCAACAATTCAACTTTATTATGTACCTGATATAATGGAGCAAAAAGAATCAGAACACATGGATCAAGTAGCAAACCAGTTTTCACAGTTAAAATCAACAATTGAAATTCAGTCGATGATGGGAGTGCTTGAAACAGACAAACCTATAGCACATTCTCCAATGTCCTCGCCGATTAAGCTTGGAAGTGATAAGCTTTCTTATTTTGTTACATCATGGGCATTAGGACACATTGAAATAATAGATAGAAACGATGTAGAAGACAGTAAAATATATTTTCTTCCTGCTTCACCTGATTTTGTAGATGGAATACCTTTAACCTCAATTAGATATGAAGCGCTTAATTCATATTTTGTTGACCAAGAATATATACTGGAAGGGGGAGGGATAATATTAAAGCAGCCAGATGGAGAAACAATGAAGGTAGCACCTCCTTTGATTGCTGAGAATAACACTAATAACATCAAACTTATTTATTCCATACCATTATTCAGGAGTAGATCAGGTAAAAATCAGTCAGCATATATGATAGACAATACTTATGTTAGAACAAATTACAGTACAAATTACACCTATAGTGCCCCAAATATATCGCCCATATACATATACACAGATTATATCGGCGCATGGAATCAAACATTAATTGCTGATGACTCTGGAATATTATGGGAATATTACAATAATGGTTATATCAATGTAGCTTTAGATAATCAAGCAAATCCTACAAGAATCGAGATAACACCGGGATCAAAAACCATTACTGTAGAATTTACCGTAGTTGAGATTACTGCACAAATAGGACCTGGGTTTGTAAACACCAATTAAAAAGATAACTGAGAAATTATATAACTTTGTTTTTGGATAACATGTATCCGAAATAAAAATTGATGATAATGCCTGAGAGCGAATATATAATGGAAGAAAATACTGCAAAAAAGGAAAAAATTCTAAAAACAGATATTTCAGGGTTTGATGATTTATTCAAAGAAAAAGGAATACCTAGAGGAAATTCTATATTAATTGCAGGTGGACCAGGTACAGGAAAAAGCACATTTTGCAGACAAGTATGTTTCAATGTTGTATCAAAAGGCAAAAATTGTATGTATGTTAGTTTTGAAGAAAGTAAAGAACGCATAATAAAAAGCATGAATGCTTTTGGATGGGACGCACAGAAATATTTAGATGAAGGAAAGCTTCTGATTCAAAAAGTAAATCCTTTAGATATTCTAAGAATGAAATTTGGATCAATTGGAGGATCTGGATCTGCAACTGAACTTTCATACAAAATAAAACCTCTTGTTATTCCAAAAGGTTTTGATCCAGAGATAATAGTTGTAGATTCATTAACAGCAATTATTGCAGCCTCAGTTACAAAAGACAAAAATTATAGGGTTTATCTACAACAGCTCTTTAGTTTCTTTGAAGAAACTGGTGCTACAAGTCTTTTGATAACAGAAACCGATCCAATACCTACAAGATACAGCGAAACTGGAATTGAAGAGTTTCTTGCAGATGGAATAATAGTTTTGTATAACATTCAAAAATCTAATTCTAGAGAAAATGCTATTGAAGTTTTAAAAATGAGATATGGCAAACACGAGAAAAAAATTGTTTTAATGCAAATCACTGAAAAAGGCATAAAAGTAAATCCTGATAAAACAGTTTCAATAGGATAAAAAAAGATTATAAGAATTTGAAAGGTTCTGCGTGTTTATCAAGTTTCTTTGCACCATATTTTATGATACATGTTTCTATTTGTTTTACTTGGTTTTTATTAAGACCTGTTCTTTTTAAAACCAGGTTATCCTCCTCATCATAAATCCTAATAACTCCCTTATCAGAGTTAAGAATTGCTTTCATTAGTTTGCTGTTTTGAAGCCAAATCCATATGTGGATGTTTTCGTTATTCATAGGACCACCTGATTTTTATTATGTTTTTCCAATAATAATTTTATTTTGCTAACTATATAAATATTTCTATACAATTATATCCATTTTAATCAAAATTAGTGAAAAAAGCATATTTTTTAAAAAAAAACAGAAAGGATAAAATAATATACTTCGAACTATATATCGTGATTTAGCATAATAATTGTCAATTTGAGGATGGGATAGTAATATGGAGAGAGTAAAGACAGGAATTGAAGGGTTAGACGGTATAATAGAGGGTGGAATACCAAAGAAATCAATAACTCTTGTATCTGGACCCCCCGGAGGAGGGAAAAGTATTTTTTGCTTCCAATTTTTATGGGAAGGAGTCAAAAATGGTGAAAAATGCCTATTTTTGACACTAGATAAAAAATCAGAGGGATTAATAGAACAGGCCAAAGAGTTAGGTCTTGATTTTGAACCAGCAATAAACCAAGGAACTATAAAATTCCAATTCCTAAACATCAATAAAAAGTTTGTATATGAATCCATGACAAACGAGATTCTATCTGGAGATTATGATAGAATAGTGCTTGATTCAATTACACCACTTTCAGAGATGCCTATGATAATGAAGGGTACAGATGATTTTGACATGGATACAAATTTAGCAAGCCAGGATGATTATCCAGCAAATGTTGCTCTACCTACAAGAAGGCTTCATCTAAGATACATAATGAACGCATTGGAATCAACAGAAAGCACATCAATTGTTACATCAGAATTACCTGCAGGATCAACTCTTCTTTCAAGAGATGGGATTTCAGAGTTTTTAGCAGATGCAGTAATAAAACTAAGTGTAGATCCTACAATGGATAGAAGAAAACTTGCAATACTCAAAATGAGAAACACGCGACATACATTAAAACCTCAAGATATGAACATAGCTGCGGGTGGAATCAAATTAAGACCAAATATACCAATGGCACAGCATGCTAAAATATAAACCACCGAAAACTCTTAGGGCACTTTTTATCGCTCATTACGCTCCTACTCTGTTAATAATCATGATAGGGCCCTTAACTGGTCTTTTTGGAGTATGGAAAATCCCAATTGATTTGATTTTTAGCATAATTCTTGGAATCATAATTTTTTTACTAGGAGCATTTGTCTATTTCAAATGGGAAATACACTGGACAAAAACATACAAAGGACAACTAGTAACAGATGGCATATTCAAATACATTAGGCATCCTCATTACACCTCTGTTTTAGTTGTAAACTTTGGTCTTGCATTATTCTTTTATTCAACAGCAGCAATACTAATAGCAACTCTTTCAATACCATTGATGATCTGGAGCATTTTCGACGAAGAAAAATTATTAATCAGACAATATGGTGAAGAATACAAAAAATTCATGAAAAAAACACCATATCGAATCATTCCAAAAATGTTCTAAGATTTCTCCATAAAACAATAATAAAGTTTATATATAGGATTCCAATATGCCTTTCCTTACTCATACCAGACAGATCTGGGGCAATTCCTTGAGAAACCCTGAATCAAATAAGCCTCCTAAGAATTTTGGCTTTTTGTGAAATGTCACGGTTTGAGGAAAATAAGTGACGTCATAAATCTTTAAGATTTAGCAAAACAAAATTTAGAATAGAAGAGGGTATGTTATGCCTGAGAGACATCATCCAAGAAGAGGATCTATGGGCTTTTCGCCACGCAAGAGAGCCAGACAAGAAACAGCACACATTAAAAGCTGGCCTAATGGTGGAGATAAACCAAAAATACAAGGATTCCTAGGTTACAAAGCAGGAATGACACATGCTTTTGTTGTTGACTATCGACCAACATCTACAACATCTGGAAAAGAAGTAGTAATGCCAGTATCAATTGTAGAAACACCACCAGTCAAAATAGCAGCAGTAAGAGCATATAAGAAAGGATACAATGGACTTCAAACTTTAGGAGAAGTATGGGCTGATAAATTAGACCCGGAGCTTTCAAAAAGGCTTTCTCTTGTAAAAAAACAGAAAAAGAAAAACTGGGATTTTGCAAAAGAAGCAGATGAAATTCGTGTTATAATATACACTCAACCAAAGCTTGTAACAGGAGTTCCAAAGAAAACACCTGAAGTTCGTGAATTCAGAATTGCCGGTGGAAGCTTAGAAGAGCAAATCAAATATGCAAAAGAAATCCTCGGAAAAGAAATCAAGATAAATGATACCTTAAGAGAAGGCGACATGATAGATACAATCGCCGTTACCAAAGGTAAAGGATTCCAAGGTCATGTTAAAAGATGGGGAGTAAAACTTTTATCCCATAAAAATAGCAAGCATAGAAGAATGATAGGAACTGCCGGTTCATGGCATCCAAACTGGATTCAGCAAACAGTACCACAAGCAGGACAAATGGGATACCATCAAAGAACAGAATACAACAAACGTATCCTTAAAATTGGTGATAACGGCGAAGAAATAACCCCTTCAGGCGGATTTCCGCATTATGGAGTAGTTAAGAATCAATATATAATCATCCACGGTTCAATTCCTGGACCTGCAAAGAGGCTTATTAGCCTTCGAGATGCTGTTAGATACAAACGTGGTGTAGAAGTCAAGAAACCAGAAATAACTTACATTTCAACAACTAGTAAGCAAGGTGTATAAAAATGACTAAAGCAAAGATTTATGGAACTGATGGAAAACAAAACGGTGAAATAGAACTACCTAAAGTTTTTGATACACCCTTTAGACCAGATGTAATAAGAAAAAATTTCAATGCAATACGATCAAACAAAAGACATACTTATGGATCAGATCCAAAAGCAGGATGCAAACATGCAACAGCATCTGCTGGAAAAGGACGTGGGATGAGTCGTGTACCTCGTTTGACGCAAGGTCAACGCGGAGCACTTGCACCATGTGTTGTTGGCGGAAGACGCGCACACCCGCCAAAAGTAGAGCGAGATTGGTCTGAAAAAATAAACAAAAAAGAAAAACAGCTCGCAAGAAACTCAGCACTTGCAGCTACTTCTAAAAAAGAAATCGTAGCAGAACGTGGACATAAATTCGACGATAAAGTTGCTTTTCCAATAATAGTTGATGAAAAATTTGAGAAGATAAATAAAACAAAAGATATTATTGATGCACTTGACAAAATAGGCGTATATGAAGATGTTCTAAGGGCAACAAACGGAAAACATATTCGTGCTGGAAGAGGTAAAATGCGCGGCAGGAGATACAAAACACCAAAATCAATTTTAATAGTCACAACAAAGGATGAAGTTGAGAAAAGCTCTAGAAATCTTACAGGCATTGATGTGATAAAACCAAAAGACATCAATGTTGAATATTTAGCACCTGGTGGAGACGCTGGGAGACTTACGATTTTTACTAAATCTGCTATCAGTGAAATAGGAGGTAGTAAGTAATGGATCCTTATAGCATTATTCTTCATCCTTTTGTAACTGAAAAAACTATGAACTTTATGGATAAAAACAATGCAATCGAGTTTGTAGTTAGAAGAAATGCAAATAAAAAGGTAATAAAAGAAGCAGTTGAGAAAATGTTTGAAGTAAAAGTTGCAAACGTGAACACAAGGGTTACAAAGAAAGGCAAACATGCGATAGTGAAATTTACACCAGAATTCAAGGCAGAAGACATTGGAATGAGGATTGGAATATTCTAGAGGTTGTGTGATTTATGGGAAAAAAACTTATCCAACAAAGACGCGGGCGAAACAAAACAAAATTCAACGTACCGGGTCATAGATACAAAGGACAAATAAAATATTCACATGATAAAGAAATCAAACAAGGTGTCGTAGAGGACATAGTTCATGATCCAGGCAGGACAGCTCCTATTGCATATGTTAGGACAAAAGACGATAAGAAGATGTCAATTATTGCTCCAGAAGGAGTAAAAGTAGGAGATACAATAAAAATTTCAGATAACAAAAAAGATGTAGGCGTTGGAAACATTCTAACACTGAGCGCTATCCCAGAAGGAGCCCCTGTATATAATATAGAGTTAAAACCAGGAGATGGTGGAAAACTAGCTCGCTCTGGTGGAAACTATGCAACGGTAGTGACTCATAACAAGGATAAAACAGTAATACAACTACCATCAGGTAGATTCAAAACAGTATCAGGCAAATGCAAAGCAACTATTGGAATCGTAGCCGGTGGAGGCCGTGATGATAAACCCTTCTTGAAAGCAGGTAAAAAACATTACGCGATGAGAACACGTGGAAGACAATACCCAATTGTTAGAGGTGTTGCAATGAGTGCAGTAAACCACCCACACGGCGGTGGAGGACACCAGCATGTTGGAAAACCATATACTGTAAAACGTGGCGCATCACCTGGTAGAAAAGTCGGAAGTATAGCTGCTAAAAGAACTGGGAGGAAGTAGATAAATGGCTAAAAGCAAAAAAGGATTTAAGTCATCTGCAAGGAGCAGAAGGAAAGCCAGGAGAAAGAAGATAGAGTTTAAAAAGAAAGAGTTCAGTTATCGCGGGCTTAGTTTAGAGGAACTTCAAAAACTAACAATAGATGAACTTTTACCACTTCTACCCTCTCGTATGAGAAGGACCCTTTCCCGTGGACTTACAGTAAAGCAGAATAAACTTTTAAATGACATTGAAAAAGCACAGAAAGGAGATACAATCAGAACTCACTGCAGAGATATGATAATACTTCCAAGTTTTGTAGATCATACAATTTATGTTTATAACGGCAAAGAATTTCAAAGAGTTGATATTCAGCCAAATATGATAGGTCATTACCTAGGGGAGTTTGCACTAACTCGATCGAAAGTAAAACACACTGGACCTGGTGTAGGTGCAACCAGATCGTCCAAATTTATGCCTTTGAAGTGATGATATATGAGATATTCAACAGATGTAGACCCAGACAAAACCGCAAAAGCATTCGGCTATGAGCTGCACTGCTCAAGAAAAGACTCAAGAAATATAGCACATGCTATAAAAGGTATGAAAGTTCCTGAAGGAAAAAAATACCTTCAAGAAATAATCGATCAAAAAAGAGCCCTTCCAGCAGTGTATCATAAACAGAAACGTGCACATCAGAAAGGAATTGGACCGGGAAGCTTTCCACAGAAAGCAGCAAAATACGTGCTCAAAATACTAGAAAACGCAGAGAACAATGCAGAGTATAAAGGTTTTGACCCAGATAATATGAAAATCATTCATGCGTCTGCATACGGTGGGCGTGTTATAAAAGGCATTATGCCCAGGGCTCAAGGAAGAGCCACTAACAAAAATACTAGAACAACTAACGTTGAAATAATAATAGAAGAGGTAGAGTAATGACCGGAGAACGAACTTTCATAAGGGAAAATACAAATCGAATACTCATCAAAGAATTCCTTATCAAGCAGATAGAAGGTGCCGGTTTTGGTGGAATGAATATACAGAGAACACCAATGGGTACCAGGATAAATATTGTAGTAGAGCGCCCAGGTATGGTAATAGGAAAAGGCGGTCGAAAGATAAAGGAACTCACTCAATCAATTAAAGACAACTTCAATGTAGAAAACCCACAAATCGAAATCGAAGAAGCAGGTGCAAAAGCAAATCTTAATGCACAAATTATGGCTGAAAAACTTGCAGAGGCACTTGAACGTGGATGGCACTTTAGGAGAGCAGGACATTCAACAGTTCGAAGAATAATGGATGCAGGTGCAAAAGGTTGCCAAATCATAATCGCAGGAAAACTCACAGGTGCAAGACACAGAACAGAAAAATTTACCAAAGGACATGTAAAGTACTGCGGCGAAACAGCAAAACAAGTAATGGACAGAGGATTTGCAGTTGCAAAACTCAAAGCAGGTGTTCTTGGTGTAAAAGTAAACATTATGAAACCTGATGCAAAACTTCCTGATGAAATAAGTATAAGACCAACAAAAACAGAAAAAACCGAAGAAAAAGACTCCAAAGAAGAAAAGAAAGACAAAAAACAAAAACAGACAGAAGAAAAAACAAAACAGAAAACAAAAACAGACATTAAAAAAATCAAAGGAATACCTGGAGTGGGGCCATCGGTTGTCAAAAAGTTTGAAAAAGCAGGATTTAAGACTTGTGAAGAACTCCTCGAGCTTGATGTCGATGATATCGGAGAAATAGATGGAATCGGTGCAAAAACCGCTGAAGCAATTTTCAAAGATTTAAGAAAAGTAATCGAAAAAGAGGAGGATTAAATAATGGTTCTTAAGGCTAAAGAAATTAGAGAGTTTTCACCCGAAGAAAGGCGTGAAAAACTCAATGAATTGAAAAGTGAACTGATGCATGAACGAGGAGTTGCTGCAATGGGAGGTTCACCTCCATCACCTGGCAAAATAAGACAGCTTAGGATGAGCATTGCAAAAATACTCACGGTTATGCGGGAGGAAGGAGAACAATAAATGAGCGACATATGTGAAGTATGTGGTCTGCCCAAAGAAATCTGCGTCTGTGAAGACATCGCACGTGAACAACAGAAGATAACTATCCAAGTGGATAGACGCCGATATGGGAAAATGATGACAATCGTTGATGGGATAAATACCCATGACCTTGACATTGATTCCTTGGTAACTCAACTAAAATCAAAATGTGCATGCGGTGGAACAATAAAAGACGGGAAAATTGAACTTCAAGGCGATCACAGAAACAAAGTAAAAGAAGCCCTAGAAAAAATGGGATTCACAGTTGAAATAGCATAAAAAAAGCTTTTCGACACACGAATTACCTTTGCGGGTTTGAATCCTCAAAAGTATGAGGTAAAAGTATGAATGGAAAAAATCTTGCAAAAGACGAATTCATCGGTCAATACGTAAAAATCGTTGAATGTACAGATCCCAATTGGAAAGGGCAGTCTGGGCTCATTGTCGATGAGACAAAAAATACCTTCCTAATAAAAACAGATCATGGTAACAAAAAAATCGCCAAAAAAACGGCGATATTTGAATTTAAAACCGATGATGAAAAAATCATCATCGATGGTAAAAAAATCGCATATAGACCTGAAGATAGAATAAAAAAAGTAAGGTGAAAAACCAAATGACAGATAAAAAAACAGATGCAAGAAACATAGGATTAAACGTCAAAGCTCCTAGTGAGAGCTGTAATGATAAATACTGTCCATTTCATGGAACACTTCCAGTACGTGGACAAGTAATCACAGGTATTGTTTCAAATGCAAAAATGCAGAACTCAATAGTTGTCAAAAGAGAATATATGAGTTATGTTCCAAAATACCAACGTTACGAAAAAAGAACTAGCAAATATGTTGCTCACTGTCCACCATGTATAAAAGTAAAGCAAGGAGACCAAGTAAGAATAGCTGAATGCAGACCTCTAAGCAAAACAGTCTCTTTTGTAACAGTTGAAAAAATGTGAGAGTGATAAAAAATGAAAGGAATTGCTGGCAGAACTAAACGCGGATTGCCCGTGGGAGCAAGACTAGATTGTATTGATAACACTGGTGCAAAAGTAGTACAAATAGTAATGACACCTAAACTTAAAGGCACACACAGAAGGTACCCACGTGCAGGAGTCGGAGACATGGTAATTATTAGTGTAAAAAAAGGCGCTGCTGATATGAGAAGACAGCTCATGAAAGCAGTAATAGTACGTCAAAGAAGACCATTTAGAAGATCAGATGGTACAATGGTACAATTTGAGGATAATGCAGCAGTAATAGTAACAGAGACTGGCGAGACAAAAGGAAGTATGATAAAAGGACCAGTAGCACTTGAAGCAGCTGAAAGATATCCAAAGATCGCTTCAAATGCTTCAATAATAATATGAGGGTAAAAATTATGAAAACTAAAAATCCCGGTAAACAAAGAAAAGCATTTTACAATGCTCCTTTACATAAAAAAAGAAAGATGTTATCATCGCACTTAGAAGAAAGTCTTTTACTCAAATATGATCAAAGATCAATTCCAGTTGTAAAGGGAGATACAGTAATGGTAATGCGTGGAAACTTCAAAGGCCATGAAGACAAAGTAGTCGGTGTAAACACCAAGAAAAATACAATCCACATCGAAGGAATAACTATGGCCAAAGCAGATGGAAACAAAATTCCAAAACCAATTCATCCAAGCAACGTAGTAATTACAAAACTTAATCTTACTGATAAATGGCGAAGAAACAGACTCGAAAGAGATTTATCTGAAGAAGCCAAAAAAGAAATAGAAAAAGAAGCAGCAGAGCAAATAAAAGAAGCAGAAGCGGAACAAAAACGCCTCGAAGAAGAACTAGCAAGACAAGAAGCAGAGAAAGAAAAAGAACAAGAAGAAACAGCAGAAGAAGAAAAAGAGGAAAAACCAAAGACAACAACAGATGAAAAGAAAACTTCTGAAAAGAAAGTAGAAGAAAAAACAAAGAAACAAACTACAGCAGAAAAGAAAGAGACAGCAAAAAAACCTGCACAAAAAAAGACCGCTTCTAAAAAGACCACACCTAATAAGAAACCAACTGCAAAAAAAGAAACAAAACCAAAAACTGCTGCAAAGAAAACTCCTAAGAAAAAAGCATCAGCAAAAAAGGAGGATAAATAAATATGAGTAAACATCTAAAACGTTTAAACGCTCCAAGACCACTCAATATGCACAGAAAAGAAAGAATCTGGACTGTAAGAGCCGAGTCTGGACCACATGCAATGAAAGAGTCAATACCTTTAGGATTACTTGTAAGAGATTATCTAAAACTTGCAGATACACTACGTGAGACAAAGAGGATCCTTTCAGACGGAGGGATACTAGTAGATGGGATAATACGTAAAAGCTACAAATTCACATGTGGATTTATGGATGTAATATCAATTCCAAAAATGAAAAAAGATTACAGAATACTTTTCAACCAAAGAGGTAAACTCACACTCGTGCCAATAAAAACAGCTGAAGCAAAATGGAAATTGTGCCGTGTAGAAAGCAAAAAAACACTCAAAGGAGATCATATACAAATAAATCTTCATGATGGGCGTAACAAAATAATTAAAAAAGACGAATACAAAACAGGCGATGTTTTAAAAATAAGTTTTAAAGACCAAAAAATAGAAGATATTTACAAATTCGAGAAAGGTACAGTATCTATGATAACCGGCGGTAGTCACGTTGGGGAACTTGCAAACATAGAAGAAATAACTCTAATCAAATCATCAAAACAAAACCTTACAAAAATGAAAGGTCAAAATGAATTTTCAACACTTCAAGAATATGTTTTCCCTATTGGAAAAGACAAACCAGCAATTGAGATACCTGAGGTGAAAATGTAATGCCTGCAAAAAAAACCACAACTAAGAAAACTGCAGCAAAAAAAGATGTGAAAACCAACAAACCAAAGAAAAACACTGAAAACAAGAAGAAAATATTTGGTCCTCAGATAGAAAAAGTAACAGTAAATATTGGTGTAGGGGAAGCAGGAGAAAGACTAAAAAAAGCAGAGTCAGTTATAACAAGTTTGACAGGTAGAAAGCCTGTACAAACTCTTTCACAGACTACAAACAAAGAGTGGGGGCTTCGTAAAAGAATGCCTATCGGATGTAAAGTAACTCTACGTGGGAAAAAAGCTGATGAATTTTTAAAACAAGCGCTTTTAACACGTGAAAACAAAATTGCAGACTACGCCTTTGACGAACAAGGAAACATGTCATTTGGAATACCTGATCACACACTTTTTAAAAGTCAAAAATACGATCCAAACATAGGAATTTTTGGGATGGACGTATGTATTACAATGAAAAAACCAGGGTATCGCGTAAAACGCAGAAGAATACAGAGGAGACACATACCAAAAAGATATCAAGTACAAAAAGAAGAAACAATGAAGTTTTTTTCTGAAACATTCAATGTGGAGGTAATCCAATGAAGATAAAAGAGAAGAAAAAAACATACGGAAGACAAAAAGGATGTGAACGATGCGGAAGGAAAAGAGGTCTCATAAGAGCATATGGACTTCACCTTTGCAGACAATGCTTCAGAGAAAAAGCAGAAGAAATGGGGTTTAAAAAATACTCATAAATGGAGGCTGAAAAAGATGTTAAATGATCCACTAGCAAATGCGCTTTCAACAATTAAAAACGCAGAATTAAAGGGAAAAGGAAAATGTATAATTGAGCCTTCCTCAAAGCTTATAGGAGGAGTATTAGACCTTCTTAAACAAAAAGGATACATTGGTGAATTCGAACATATTGATGATGGAAAAGCCGGAGTATTCAACGTAAGCTTAGTTGGAAATATTAACAACTGCGGTGTTATAAAGCCAAGATATCCGATAAAAGGAATTGAGCTTGATGAATGGGAATCACGTTACCTTCCAGCTCAGCATTTTGGCCTACTTATACTTACAACCACTAGAGGAATACTTTCACAGGATGAAGCAAAAAAGAACGGAATAGGAGGAAAGCTACTAGCTTATGTATACTAGTAGAGGTGATAATTAAATGAATATCCCAGAAATAAACGAGCAAATCGAAATTCCTGAGGGCGTTACTGTTACATTTGAAAATGACACGATGAGCATAAAAGGAGAAAAAGGAGAACTTACAAGAGTCTTTTCTCATCCTAAGATTAATATCAAAATTAACGGAAAAAACATTGAGATAAGTAGCAAAAATGTAAGAAGAAAAGAAAAAGCCCTTATGGGGACATATATTGCTCACATGAAAAACATGATTCACGGAGTAAGCCAAGGATTTGAATACAAAATGAAAACAGTATTTTCTCACTTTCCAATAAAGACATCAATAGAAGGAGCACACTTCTTAATACAAAATTTCTTAGGAGAGCGTTCACCAAGACGTGCAAAAATTCTTGAAGGCGTAACAGTCGAATCAAAAGGAGACAATGTGACAGTTACAGGAATCGACAAAGAAAAAGTAGGACAAACAGTTGCAAACATAGAAAGAGCTACAAGAGTAAAAAAAAGAGATATACGTGTTTTCCAAGATGGAGTATATAGGATTAGTAAAGGAGGTAGACAATAATGGCAGATGAAGAAAAAACTACTGCAAAGAAAACTACCGCAAAAAAAGAAACAAAACCAAAAACTGCTGCTAAAAATACTACTAAGAAACAACCAGTAAAAAAGACACAGCAGACAAAAAAAACAAAGACAGAAGCAAAGAAGACTACTTCTACTAAAAAATCAACTACAAAAAAACAAACAAAACCAAAAACAAGTGAACAGAAAAAACCAGTAAAAAAAGAAGAAGAAAAGAAAGAAACTACTGAAAAGAAATCAACAGCTAAAAAAGAAGAAAAGAAAGCACCATCAACCAAAAAAGAAGAAAAAACCAAGGATGAAGAGAAAAAAACCAAAAAACCAAAAACTAAAATAAAACCAGAGCTCAAATCAGAATTAAAAGATAAACTTGAGAAAAGAAAAGAAATCAAGAAGAGAACACCCAAATTTTTAAGAGAAGAATGGTTCCGCTATAAACGCGTTCCTAAAAACTGGCGCAGACCTGATGGTATAACTTCAAAGATGCGAATAAATCTAAAATATAGACCCAGCAGAGTAAGAGTTGGATTCCGCGGTCCAAAAGATGTTCGTGGTCTTCATGCATCTGGTTTTGAAGAAGTAGTAGTACACAATGTAGACGATCTTAAAAGGATAGACCCAAAAACACAGGCAGCAAGAATCGGTGGTACGGTTGGTACAAGAAAACGCAATGACATTGGAAAGAAAGCCGAAGAATTAAATATTAGGGTACTTAATTTGTGAGGATTTTAAAATGACTGATTTAAGAAACCAGCGTAGAATGGCATCGGAAATGCTCAAATGCGGTGAAAACAGAGTATGGATGGATCAAGATCGCCTGGATGAAATTGCAAAGGCTGTAACAAAAGAAGATATACGCTTACTCGTTAAGGGAAAAGCGATAAAAGCCCGGCAAATAAAAGGAATATCAAGTGGGCGTAAGAAATACGCTGCAGGTCAAAAGAAAAAAGGGCGAAGAAGAGGCCATGGTAGCAGAAAGGGTGCAAAATATGCACGTATGCCAAAAAAACAAAGATGGATTAAAACAATCCGGCCGATAAGAACATATCTTAGATCTCTACGTGATGATAAAAAGATAAACCCAACTACTTATAGAAAATATTACATGAAAGCAAAAGGTGGAGAGTTCAGAAACAAACGCCATCTTGAAACCCATCTTGCATCTGATGGAATAATAAAGGAGGAAAAACAATGAAACAAGGGCCACGTTATAATGTAAAACCAAGACGTAGAAGAGAGGGAAGAACAGATTACAGACAAAGACTCAGGCTTCTTAAATCCAGAAAAGTTAGAATGGTTGTAAGAAAATCGCTTAAAAATACACAGATACAGTTTATAGAATATAAAGAAGAAGGAGACAACATTATTGCCACTGCAAATTCAAAAGAACTTGCAAGTAAATACAATTGGAAATATTCAACATCAAACACTCCTGCAGCATATCTAACAGGCGTTCTTGCAGGTAAAAGAGCAAAAGACAAAGGCATAGAAGAATGCATACTTGATATGGGAAGATATGTTCCAGTTAAAGGATCAAAAGTTTTTGCATCACTTAAAGGTGCAATAGATGCAGGTCTAAATTGTCCAGTTGACGAAAGAAAAATACCAGATGAAGAAAGACTAATGGGGACACATGTAGATGAAAAAATAAAGCCTGCAGTAAATGAAATTAAAAACAAAATCATTGGAGGTAAACAATGACACCACCAAGAGGGCGAAGGAGAAACGCTCCAAGAAGAAAAAGAGAAGCACCAACACCACCAGAGTGGGATCCAAAAACAAAACTAGGAAAACTTGTAAAAAGTGGAAATATTAAAAACATGACTGATGCTTTGAAAACAGGACTTCCAATTCGTGAACCTGAAATTGTTGATATTTTACTTCCAGAGCTCGACGATGAAGTAATAGACGTAAACATGGTACAACGTATGACCGACTCAGGAAGACGTGTAAAGTTCGTAATAACTGTTGCTGTTGGAAACAAAGATGGTTTTGTAGGCTTTGGCCAAGCAAAAGGGAAAGAAGTAGGAAGCAGCATTAGAAAAGCAATTAATAATGCAAAACTCAACATAATTGAAATTAGACGAGGCTGTGGATCATGGGAATGTGGATGTAAAAAACCACATACAGTACCCTTTGCCGTACAAGGAAAAAGCGGAAGTGTTGAAATAACATTAAAACCTGCTCCACAAGGAATTGGCCTTGCAACAGGAGAAGTTGCAAAAAAAATACTCACACTTGCAGGAGTAAGTGATTGTTGGGCATTTACACGAGGTAAAACTAAAACAACAGTAAATTATGCAAAATCAGTATTTGATGCGCTAATAGAAAATGCAGGTATGAGAGTTCTTCCTTCAGAGATTTCAAAAGTAGGAATAATATCAGGAAGCATTCCTGAAGAAAAAACAAAAATACCTGAGACAATAACTGAACAAGACGACAATAAAGAAAAGGAGGCAAGTTAGACTTATGACTTATGCAGCAATAAGAGTAAGAGGAACAGTAAACGTAAAACCCGGTATTAAAAAAACCCTTGAGCTACTTAATCTTACAAGGGCAAACCACTGTGTAATAATTCCTGAAGATGAAAGCACGAAAGGAATGCTTCAAATTGCAAAAGATTACATAACTTGGGGAGAAATAGAAAAAAAATCTTTAACAAAATTAATATCTGAAAGGGGAAAACTTAAAGGCGACAAAGAATTAACCGATAAACATCTTAAAAGCTCAACTTCATACGAAACAATTGACAAATTATCAGATGCAATAATAAATAACAAATTCAAATACAAAGAAATACCAAACATAAAACCTATTTTTAGACTCAATCCACCTAAAAATGGATATGAGGGGATAAAAAGACCTTTTATAAAAAAAGGCGCCCTTGGATATCGTGGTAAAGAGATAAATAAACTTATCGAGCGAATGATATAAAAATGACTGAATTATTCCAAAAGGTTTTTATATCTCGTCGTTTTTATTTTATCTAATAAGGAAGAGGGGCAAAAATTTATGGAAGAAACGCTTTATAATATTGAGATACATAAAGATGAAGACAACAAGTTTAAATATGTCGGAAAACTATTTTCAGATGTTGACGGAGAAAAAGAGTTCAAAAACGAGTATCTAGACCAACTTTTAAGAGACATAACAATTGATATGCAACTCGCCCTGGACGAATTTTCAAATCGTACAGCGGATTCTTTTGAACCACATGAAGTAGTAAAATAAGACGGAAAATCAACAAAAATCTTTTATTTTTTCTAAGGGTAAGCTTTTTAAATGTTATTGGTATTTGGAGGAGTTACTGTTTATAATAAATGGTGAATAAAATTGAAATATACAAGGTTTGAAAAAGCAAGGATTGTAGGAGCCAGAGCCCTTCAAATATCAATGGGTGCTCCAACGCTTATAAAGATACCAAAAGATGTAGTTAATCCAATTGATATTGCTATGATTGAATTCAAAGAAGATGCAATACCAATAACTGTTAGAAGACTTGAAAATTAAAAAAATGTTTTTGAGAGGACATTAATATGGCCGAAGAAGAAAAAACCAACGAAAAGCAAGAAACAGAGGAAACTGTAGAGGAAAAACCAGATACCGAAGAAAAACAACAAGATGGAATGTCTATTTCTGAAGAGACCTACATGACCTCTGGGGCTCATATAGGGACACGTCAGAAAACTTCAGACATCAAAGATTTCATTTACAAAGTAAGAAATGACGGTTTATACATAATAGACGTTAAAAAGACAGATGAAAGAATTAAGACTGCTGCAAAATTCATTAAAAAATACGATCCAAAATCAGTGCTTGCAGTATCAATTCGTCAATATGGTCAAAAACCTATACAAAAGTTTGCAGAATATACAGATGTTCAAATTCTACCTGGAAGATTTCGACCAGGAACGCTTACAAATCCTAACTCAAAGGGTTTTGTAGAACCAGAACTTTTAATTGTTACAGACCCACTTGCAGACCAACAAGCATTAAGAGAAGCAGAAAACGTTGGAATTCCTGTAATTGGCTTATGTGATACGAATAACGAAACAAAATTTTTAGATCTCATAATTCCTACAAACAATAAAGGTAGACGTGCACTTGCTCTTGTATACTGGCTTCTTACACGAGAAGTGTTAATGCAGAAAGGCAAAATCAAAAAATACGAAGATTTCAAAGCAACAATTGAAGATTTTGAAGCTGAAATTTAAAAATAGTTTTTTAAACAACTTCACTTTTTTACTTATTAAAAAAGGTGATTAATGGGAGATAGAATTTGCACGTACAAATAAGGAACATAACACTGGTAGGAACTGCCCATATATCAAAGGAGAGCGTAGAAGAAGTAAAACAGGTGATAGAGGAGCAGAAACCAGATATCGTTGCAATAGAGCTGTGTCAGAGAAGATATGGCGCAATTACTAAAAAGCAGAAATGGGAAGAGACTCCTGTAAATAAGCTTTTGAAGGGAGGAAATGCCTATCTTCTTTTAGCACAAACGTTTCTAGGATCTATTCAACGCAAGTTAGGCAAAGATTACGGTGTAGAACCTGGCTCAGAAATGATTCAAGCGATGAAAGAAGCAAAAAAACACAGTATACCTGTATCACTAGTAGACAGAGACATATCAGTTACACTCAAAAGAGCTTGGAAAAAAATGGGGGTTCGTGAGAAATTCAGACTCACATGGGAGTTTCTCAAAGCAATACTCGGCTATGACGAAGAAGAGCTAGAAGAGCTTGACCTTGAAAAACTAATGGATCAAGATGTAATATCTTCTATGATGGAAGAATTTGGACAAATTGCTCCAAGTGTAACAGATGTGCTCATCCACGAAAGAGACGAATATATAGCAAAAAAAATACTTGAGCAAGAGAAGAAAGGAAAAGTAGTAGCAGTTGTAGGTGCAGGACATCTTAAAGGAATCCAGGAACATATCTTAAATCCAAATCCTAAAACAGATTTAAAAGAATTGGAATTTGTTCCAAAAAAAAGAATAAGTATCATGAAAACAATAGGATACATAATTCCTGTACTTGTTATAATATTGATGAGTTATATTTTTTACACCGGAAGCATAGAAAAAGGTTTAGATGCTTTAAAATGGTGGTTTTTAATAAATGGCAGCCTATCAGCAATTGGTACACTTATTGCTCGTGGGCATATACTATCAATTCTAACCGCTTTTGTAGCAGCACCTATAACCTCGCTTAATCCTGCAATCGCTGCAGGCTGGGTCGCAGGTTATGTAGAAGCAAAACTAAGAACCCCTACAGTTAAAGATTTTAAAGAATTAAGCAAGCTAGACAGTTTAAAATCATTCTGGAATAACAGGGTAATAAGATTACTTTTAGTTGTAGCACTTGCAAATGTTGGAAGTATGATTGGTACTTTTATTGCACTGCCTTACTTAATAAATTTAGGTATTGGCGTATAATTTTTATACTTTAGAAAAAATTCATAAATACTATTAGGCTTATTTAGGGTTGAAATATGAATAAGGAGAGAAAGGTTTACACATCTTTTCATGACATCCCACCAAGAGAATACATGTATTTTCCAAAGGGAAGCCTGGATGCTGGAAAACCAGGTAGTTTTAGTAGAATAGAAGTTACTCATATCCTTATTTCTATGTTTGTTTTAACATTTCTTTTTGCATTAATACTTACTGGAAATAACTTTTTTTATGCTTTAGTTCAGGGAAGCTTTGACTTATCAACTCTTCCTTACGGTTTTGGTCTTGCATTTATTGGAATTACAACAGCATTTTTTTTCCATGAAGTATCACATAAAATAATGGCACAAAGGCTTGGCCTGTGGGCAGAATACCGAATGTTTCCACAAGGCCTTAAATTTGCTTTATTACTTGGCCTATTCACTCCTTTAGTATTTGCAGCACCAGGTGCTGTTATGTTTAGAGGATCATCCAATGATTATGAAACAAGTAAAATTGCAATGGCCGGCCCACTTGCAAACATAGTTATTGCAACAGCAGGAATAATTATATATTTTGCATTCAACAGTTTTTTTGAAGCAGAATTGTATGGGACAATAATTGGTTTTATATGCTATATTAACGCATTTCTTGCAATTTTTAACTTGCTTCCTTTTGGACCACTTGATGGTACAAAAATAATACGAGGAAATGCTACAGCATGGGTTATAATGCTTGTAGTATCAATATCACTGCTTATGATAATAATTACAGAGATACCAATAATATTTTAAAAAAAGAATGAAAGATTAATTATTTTTTCTTTTCACTTTTTATTTTATCCATTGCTTTTTGTTTCTTTGAATCTTTCTTTTTGGCTTTTTTTACTTTAGCCTCTTTAGATTTTTCTGAAGTTTTTTCTTCTTTTACTTTGTTTTTAATAAAAAGACTTACAACTTTGTTTTTATAAAATACAAATATTACAATAAGTATTATTATAACAATTACTGCAAAGACTAACAAAAACAAAGGAGAAACATGGCTTCCTTCTGTAATGAGGTTAACTGTTCCAACATAGGTTTTTGTTTGATTTAAGCGTGAATAGGTATATATCTCAAGTCTATGCGGAGTACCTGCATCATATGCACTACCAGGAGTCATAATGTATAATTTAGCATTTCTTGTCTCACCTGGCTTAATAAACAATGCTTGTGAGTCAAAACGACCTACTACTTCTCCATCGCCTTCAACCATAAAATTGAAGACATCTTGATAATATCCATTATTTTTAAATTCTATATCAAAGACTGCGATTGATTTTGGAGCAGCTCTTTTTGTAGTAGTTTTAGATATCATCTCTATATCATTATATGAGCTCGCCTTTATTGGTATATAAAGATAAGATGAAGCATCTAAATCACCCCAAGCATCAAATCTTGTAAGTTTAAGTCTAATAAATACAGCGTATTCTACTCCTGCTCTAAAAGTAGTTGCACTTATTTTTATTGGCCATTGTCTACCTTGAGTAGTACCTGTTATACTACTAGGTTCAACTTGAGCATCCCAACCCTCAACCAGGTTGTAATCCTGATCAACTACGTCTGCATTAATTTTAATTGTGGTATATCCTAATATTCTTCCAATATCAGGTATTCCAAACAAAAAACGCCAATAAATATGTGTTACCCAATAAGGTTGATCTTTAAATTGATCCCAATTAAAATCGTAATCATCAATAAGTGTTGCATTAAAACTTGACCATTCGTTGACTCTCACTGGAGGTATTGTTTCTTGTATTGATAAATGTGCCTTTGCACTCCTGCCTGTCTCCTCCTCAGGTCCATTCTCTGCACTTATTAGAGTAGAGCCTAGTAATAAAAATATTAAAAGAAAAGAAATTGTAATTTTAGTGATTCGTGAATGATTCTTTTTCATATGTATCTACCAATTTTTGTGTATTAATTTATTTCTTCTTGTTATTATTGTACATATATATTACAGCAAATGCAACAATTACTATTATTGCTATCATACCTAATTCAAAGGCAGTAATTGCAAAACCATAGTTGTTAACTCTAAGATAAGCTGATTCTGCTTGACCTAAGTCAGAATTATAATCTGCTGGAATTGGATATGGATAAGGTGTAAATTTGAGTTCCATTGATTGTGTATCATCATGCCAGCCAAAATCATATGGTGGTATAACAGAAAATGTTACTGTTTCTCTGCCGTTTGGTTGGACTCTTATAGAAGTTGGATTTATTATTGGTGCCCAGCTAGATGGGACGTTTATTGCCTCTGCTTTTACTATAGTTACTTTATTTGCATTGTTTACAATTTCTACTTCGAATTCAACTGGCTCACGAGGCCCTGCAATTCTTGTAGGTTTGCTTACAAATACATCTATTTCAGGTATATATGATGGTGTAAAGAGAATTGTTGCAGTATCCGCTTTTCCTTGTATTTTTCCTATTCCACCGATTGATGCTCTAACTTCAATTGTTTGAGGTTCCGCTGGAGCTTCTACTCTTGGTGAAATCATAAGATTTGCTTTTATAACAACAGGATCATCACCTTCTACAGGAATACTTGGAGGTATAACCGTTGGAGAATCAAAAGCAAGTAAAGCCCAATCGCCTACAGTAGAGTTTTCCTCTACTACTTCAAGTTGTAATTGAGGTGGAAATACAACTATACTTCCGTAAACAAATATTCTTCCAGCCATACCGCCGACTAAACTTGCCGGTACGTTTGTAGAATAAGTAACTGTTACTGGAATACTATATACTTTATCAATCTCAAGAGATGTTTGATTAGTAATACCTTGAGTGTTTACTTCAAGCGTAGATGAAAAAGTAATAAATGGATCTATACCTAGATCTGCGGCCTCTGCAGTAGAACTTGATGATGTAACAGATAACGCAGTAAATACGCTTACAAGTAACATTCCCATTAGGAGACTTGTTTTGATTGCCGTGAAATTTTTTGTCATTTTTATCACCAATTTTTAATATTTTCAATATATATTTAGACTTCCCCATATATAAAGATTGTTGTACATCTCTTACAGGATGTTCAACTCACCTTTATTATTGCAATAATATATATAACTTTCATTATATAAAATACTTTCCAATTTAAATGCCTTCTGTAGCTTCCTTAATATATCACCCAAAAAAACAGGGTTTATTTTTAGGCTTTTTCCCATATTTTTCACACCATAGTAAGTATGTACTTCCAGAGCAAATTAATATGTTGATACGATTCTAATTAAAAACAGTTAGAAGTGGCTTTTATAATACCAATATGTCCAAATATTAACAAATTAAAACAAAATGACAGTATATCAATCTAAACAAAAATATTTATTGGAAACCTTCCCAAGACTAATAATTGGAAAAATGAAAATTGTAAAGAAAATATCTTTACTCTATCACATCAATTTCTGAATCGTCTTCCTCTTCAGTTTTCTCTGCTTTTTTCTTGGTAGTAACTCTATCTGGGAAATATGATAAAATTACTATATCTCCAACCGAATTAACCCACCTATATGGAACTGATACATCAACTGTTCCTTCAACGATTGTAGGGTTTGTGTTTGTTACAAGAAGGCTGCTTACACGTTTTTCATCCATGTCGAAAAAAACGTTTCTTACATGACCTACGTATGTTCCTTGTCTTGTATAAACAGGTAATTTCAGAAAAGATGTTACCTCCTCATTGTTAGTGTTAGTTTCTTTTTCCATCATGAAACCAAAATGTATTTACCGGTATTAATATTTGATGGTAATATAAATAAAAAAACAAGCGAAATCTTTTTTGACTGAACTTTTATGCAGTAATGAAAAATGGCAAATACAAAACAAAACGAAATAGTTTCAGAACTTGAGAAATACAAAAAAATGGATTTTTCGTTTTCAAAAGGAAACATATTAGGCTCAATGTGCACTGAGCCACACCATATTGCGAAAAAAGCGTACAATATCTTTCTTGAATCAAATATGGGCGATCCTGAACTATTTCCGGGTTCAAAAAAGATAGAAGAAAAATACATATCTTTCATATTAAAACTTCTAAACGGACCTAAGGAAAGTACTTGCGTTATAGGAAGCGGAGGTACTGAAAGTAACATTACCGCAATATGGCTTGCTAAAAATCTTAGCGGTAAAAAAGAGATAATTGTTCCAAAAAGTGCTCATTTTTCATTTGAAAAAATAGCTTCGCTCATGGATATAAAAATGAAAGGTATTGATTTAGACAGCAACTACAGTTTAAATATATCCAGTCTTAAGAAAGCAATAAATAATGATACTGCAGCAGTCGTTGGAATTGCAGGTACAACAGAGCTTGGTAAAATAGATCCAATCGAGGAAATATCAGATATTTGTAAAGATGAAAATGTTTTCTTACACGTTGATGCAGCTTTTGGAGGCTTTGTAATTCCTTTCCTACAAAAAATAGGGTATGACATTTCTGATTTTGATTTCAAAATTCCTGGAGTAAGCAGTATTACAATTGATGCACATAAAATGGGTTGTGCAGCAATCCCCCTTGGGATGCTTGCTATAAGAGATAAAAAATGGCTTGAACAAATAAGTGTCGATACACCTTACATTAGTAGCAAAGTACAAGCAGGGATTCTTGCAACAAGATCTGCCGGACCAATTGCTGCAGCATACGCTGTTTGCAAAGAGTTAGGATTTGACGGCTATTCAAAAATTGTTGAAAAATGTATGCAAAATATGAACTATGCAAAAAATAAAATTTCTGAAATGGGACTTAGTTTTGTAGTTGAACCAACTCTTAATGTTTTAGCAGTTAAAATGAAAAATCCTAAAAAAGTATTAACTGAGTTGACAAAAAAAGGATGGAAAGTAAACAAAATGGATAGATATTCTGCCATAAGACTTGTTTTTATGCCACATGTTACTAGAAAAATAATAAACAAGTTTTTACCTGATTTCAAAGAAGTTTGTATAAAAACAGGCGAGTTATAATTTTTTTAAAGGAAAATATTTGAACTAGTAGTAATATGTAGTAAGTGATATTATGGCAGAAAAAGTTCCACCACATAATCATTGTCATGTGTGCATGAAATCAATACCTGTAAGTGAAACACTTTGTTCTGATGAATGCAGGAAAAAATACCAATCTATGATGAAAAGGAAAAAATTGATTATCTATTTCATGTATGGTATGCTTGCTGCAATGGTTGCAGTAGTAATATTTCTAAACAACTAATAGGTTTATTTGAATAAAAGAGAACATTTAAATCATCTTTTTAGGTTTTATTTTAAAAAGAGGAAATAGATGGAAGAGTTAACTGTAGTATATTGGGTTATTACTATCGGATTTGTATTTGTTCTTGGTTTTATTGGAAATTACATCTTTAATAAAACTCAGATTCCAAGCATTGTTTGGCTACTTCTTTTTGGATTTGTTGCAGGGATTATATTTAACGTTCAAGATTTCCAGAATTTTAATCGTGGTTTGTTTGATGCTTTATCTGGACTTGTTGGTGCTATCGCAATTATTATAATCTTATTTGATGGCGGCATAAATACAGATTTACGTCAACTTTTCAAAGGTGCTCCTAGAGGTTTGTTACTTACAATTTCTAGTTTCTGTCTGAGTTTTATTGCAACCTTATTTATTGTTGTAGGACTTGATTCATTGGAGATAATAAATCTTGGCGGGCATAGTTTTGTAATTGGTGCAATTCTTGGTGGAATAGTAGCCGGGACAAGTAGCCCCATTGTGATTCCTCTTGCATACCGGCTTCGTAATCTTCAAGAAAAAACAAAAATAGTAGCATCTATAGAAAGTATTCTTACAGATCCTATATGTATTGTTGTAGTTTTTGCGATAGTATATATGGTTTTTGAACTTAAAGAGATAAATTTATTATTAGGATTTGGAAACCTGGTAACAACCTTTTCAGCAGGAATTGTAATAGGAACCGCATTTGGTCTTGTATGGCTTTTTATAATGAACAAGATACGAAAACAAGAATTCTCATATATTATGACACTTGCAGTTGTTTTCTTAGTATATTCCTTCACTGTTCTTTTAGTTGGACCGGAGCAAGGCGGAGAAGGAGCAGGAGCAATTGCATGTCTTGCATTCGGCCTAATTCTTGGAAATGGTAAGAAGATACTGAAAATGATTGATTACAAAGGAAGAGGTTTTCAGATGAGTGAAGAAACAAAACAATTTCATTCACTTACTTCTTTTGTGATTCGTACATTCTTTTTCGTTTATCTTGGAATGATTGTGAGCTTTCAGAATATAGAGTTCATACTCATTGGGATGATAATACTCATAGGATTAATTATTGTGAGATATCTTGCAATTAAAATAACAACGTTTAAAGACAATTTTGAAAAAGACGATCAACAAACTATGCTTGTCATGATGCCAAGAGGTCTTGCAGCAGCAATTCTTGCAATAAAATTTGGGCCTGAACTTGCAAATAATCTAAAAGGGGCTAATGATAATTTATTATTATGGCTCGAACCTTTTTTTAAAGACGTAGCTTTTGTCGTAATACTAGGCTCTGCAATAATTACAACAATTGGTGTTTCATTTATTTGTCATTGTGAAAACAAAAAAACAAAAGAAAAATAAAAACTATTTTTTTATTCTGCTAGTTCTTCCTGAAGATCTATTACCATCTCAGTTAGAACATCTTCGAAGACTTGATGACGATATTCTTTAATTGAGCCATCAGTCATATGAGCTCGGGCTACGAAATCTCTCCCATCTTTTATTATTTCAATGTGACAAACTGTTTCCATATAGTTTTCCCAACTTTAGTTTTAGAAAATCCGTATTCATGCCATGTATTTATATTTTTTGTGAAACAAAAACTTATCAATACAATAATTATACAGAACAACAGTGCTGAAAAAATGTTAGAAAAAATTAGGAGGCCCGCTGTTGCAGGTCAGTTTTATGACGGAAACGAGCAAAGCTTACGCGAAACAATTGAAAAATGTTTCTTAGACAAGCGTGGACCTAAAACACTTCCAAAAGTAAAATCCGGTAAAAAAGATGTAAAAGGAATAATTGTACCTCATGCAGGTTTTATTTATTCAGGGGCAATTGCTGCTCACTCGTACAATTTTCTTGCACAAAACGGCTTTGCAGATACATTCATAATAATCGGGCCAAACCATACAGGAATGGGAAGCGGCGTATCAGTCATTACTGATGGTGAATGGCTTACACCTTTTGGCACTTCAAAGATAAACGAAATTCTTGGAAAACAGATTAGAAGAGACATAATAGACAGAGACGAAAATGCACATAAATATGAACACAGCATAGAAGTTCAACTTCCTTTTTTACAATTTATAGTTGGAAGCAGAAACTTTGATTTTGTACCAATAAGCATGAGCATGCAGGATAAAAAAACCACAGAAGAAGTAGGAACCATCCTATCAAACGCAATAAAAGATGCAGATGAAAAAATAGCAATTATTGCAAGCACTGATTTTACACACGCAGGTTTTAATTATTCAAGTATGCCACCTAAAGGAATGAAAGTCGAAAAATACGCAGAAAAACAAGACAAGCTTGCAATAGATAAAATACTTAATCTCGACCCTGAAGGATTAATTAAAACAGTTGAAGAAAAAAGTATTACCATGTGTGGATATGGGCCAGTGGCTACAATGCTTCATGCTACAAAAAAACTTGGAGCAAAAAAAGCAGAACTGCTAAAATATGGTACGTCCTGTGACGTTCAACCAGGAAATTCATGTGTAGGATATGGAGCAATAGTTGTATACTAAAACAAGTTGGAGGATTTTTTAAATGGAAAAAAAACCAGTTAAAGACATTGAGCTGGAAAAAGACATGAGCACTGATGAGCTTGTAAAAGAGCTTTTCGAATCAGGTGGGTTTACTGCAAAGAAACTTGCAACCGGCGTAGACATTCTAGAAAAAATGATAAATGAAAAAGACTGTGTGAATTTCTTAAGCTTTCCAGCATGTATAATATCAACAGGGACTAGAGGAGTTATAAAAGAACTAATTAGAAGAAAGTTTTTTGATGTTGTAATCACAACATGTGGAACACTTGATCATGACTTAGCTCGAATGTGGGAAAATTATTATCATGGCCATTTTATGGTAGATGACAGAGAGTTACATCAGCAGGGAGTAAATCGCCTCGGCAACATTTTCATTCCAAATGAATGCTACGGAGAAATCCTTGAAAACAAAATGCAACCGATTCTTGACGAGCTATACAAAGAAAAAAGTAAATGGTCTACAAAAGAAATTATTTGGGAGTTTGGGAAAAAACTTGAAAGTGAAGAAAAAAAAGAGGAATCAATACTTTATTGGGCATATAAAAACAAGATACCAATATTTGTACCAGGTATAACAGATGGTGCATTTGGCTCGCAAGTATGGATGTATTACCAGACACATCGTGATTTTACAATTGATCTACTGAAAGACGAGCAAGATTTATGTGATATAATATTTGATGCAGAAAAAAGTGGCTCTCTTATAATTGGTGGAGGGATATCAAAGCATCATACAATTTGGTGGAACCAATTCAAAGACGGGCTTGACTATGTAGTATATATTACAACTGCAATGGAATATGATGGAAGTCTATCTGGTGCCCAGACGCGTGAGGCAATATCCTGGGGAAAAGTCAAAGAAGATGCAGATTACGTAACAGTTGACGGTGACGCGACAGTAATGCTTCCATTAATGATAAGCTCACTCTTAGAAAGAGTTTAGAATCTACTGCCAAAACAATGCTTTCATTATCTTTTTGACATTAGAAGGAAGATCAGGTATTTTCTCACCTTTTATAAGTGCCTCAGTTGATTTTACAAAAGTTTCAACTGTTTGATTAAAAAACCAACGACCATAATCAGCATCAGCTCTTGAAGGACTGCCGACATAACCATCAGACAAACCTAGCTTTTTGAATTTTTTACCAACGTCACGAGGAGAGTCAAGTTTTCTGTAGATACTCTGTAAATCTTTATAAGATTCATCAACAAGATAGGGATATTGATATTTCATAAGGCTTGTTTCCCTGAAACCAGCATGTAATTCTTTTGAAGTATCAAAACCGAGTTTTGGCTCGTTTTTCTCAATTTTACCACTATAAAAATAAGGTCCCCACGGCTCATATACACCCATTTTGTATTTTGATCTAAGTTTATTCATCGCAGAATAAATTCCTTTAAGATGAGCATGAGCCATATGATATGTACATACAACTAAGTATTTGAAACCGTGTTCTCCAAGCGATGAGCCATAACTATAAACAATATCTCTTACAGTCTTGCTGCTAACCGAGATGCTACCTGGAAAATCAGTGTTAAAATTACAAAAACCAACAGGCACTAATGGCATCATTATAAAAGTATAATCAGAATGTTTTTTGTTTAGTGATTTTATAGCTTCAATAGTTGCACTTTTAACAACAAGAAAATCTGTCCCAACAGGTAGATGTGGGCCATGCTCCTCCATAGGACTTATTGGTAAGAAAAAAACTGTTTTTTCTTTATCTAACGTATCTAACTGTTTCCACGATAGTTCTTCAAATAATATTAATTTTTTAACACTTTTTTTCTTTTTCAAGTTGTAACCTCACATCCATCTTCAGTCACAATTACGGTATGCTCCTTTTGTGTAACAATTCCATTACCTGCATCTACAAGACTTGGATAATGTTTTAAAAGACCAAGAAAGCTAAGTCTTCTTAAAATCGCTCCATTATTTTTAAAAAGATTTGTTGTCCATCTCTCTGCAAAAGGAAGAGTTTTAAAAGTTTTAACTAAACGATTATGCATAAGTTTTGCACGTTTATCCCTTACAAATTTTGATTTAACAGAACTACTAGATCTAAATATGTTGCTTCCAGAACTTGAAATTACATGTCCTGCACCATTTGTTGCAAAAGGCTCTATTGCCAAAACATCTCCTTCTTTTACTTTATATGTATTCATGAGTTCTGGAACACTTGGAACAGATATGCCTGAATGAAGCACAAATTTTTCCAGACTATGCCCGGTCAGATTATCAACTGGTTTAAAATCATAAGAAGAAATTACTTTTGAAACAGCGTTTCCAATGCTTGACAAGCTAACACCTGGTTGTATCAGATTAATTGCAGCATTTAATCCATCCGAGGATGCTTTTATCATATCTGAATATTCATCTGTTTCAAGTTCAACTGTAACTGCTGTATCTGCGATATAGCCATCTATATGTGCCCCTACATCTATTTTTACTACATCACCTTTTTTAAAAATCAATGTGTCATCGTGACTTGGGCTATAATGTGCTGCCACTTCATTTATTGAAAGATTTACAGGAAAAGCAATACCCGCACCATTTTCAAGTATTTTAGATTCGATTTTGTTTGCTAAATCTAAAAGACTCATACCGGGCTTTATAATACTTGCACCTAAATCCCTTGCTTCAGATGCAATTTTACCCGCACGAATATACTTTTCATAGATTTCTTCATCCATCATGTATCGCATCCATGATTTGTTTTTCAGATATAGCTCCTTTCCTCAACACTCTTGGTTTTTCACAGGTCAAATCAACAATGGTAGAAGGTTTTCCGTCAACTTTACCATCATCTATATATACTGATACTTCCCCAGTTTTAAAATGCATACTTATATCGCTTATAACACTTGGTGTTTTTTGACCAGAAATGTTTGCACTAGTACAAGTCAAAGGACCAAAACTTGAAAGTATTTCTAGCCCAATTTTATTATCTGGAATACGAACAGCAATATTTTTTAGTCCTGAGTTTACAATATCGGGGATTTTATCCTTTCTCTTTAAAACAATAGTTAAGCTTCCTGGAAGAAAAATATCAATAATTTTTTCAATTTTTTTATCAATAAAAGCAATTTTTTCAATTTCTTCTTTACATGACACTGCAACAGATATTGGCTGATTAAAAGGTCTTTTTTTAATTTCAAAAACTTTTTTTACAGCCTTTGTGTTGAAAACATCTGCTCCAAGACCATACAAAGTATCAGTTGGATAAACAATAATTTCGCCAGCAGACAAAGCAGAAAAAGCCTTAGATAAGTCTTGATTTGACATATTCAAATATTACTCTTTTTTAATAAAATCGCCAAGAGTCATGCCGTCACTTGAACCTGAACTACCCATTGCATATGAAGGAGCTTTTTTTACTTCTTCAAATAAAGTTATTTCGAGTTCTTTTTCAAGTTTTGTCGCAACTTTGTCAGAAGGTCTAAGATCACCGTTTTCTATTTTAGAGATAGTAACAGTTCTTTCACCTATTTTAAATCCAAGTTCCTCTCTCGAAAGACCTTTTTTCTGTCTAGCCTTTTTTATTATATCTCCCCAGTCTGAAATTATTTCTTTATCCATATCTTTGTATACATCTTTTTCTTTTGGACGGCGAATCCTATTTAGAATAGGTTTATTGTTAGATGGAGAAGTATTTTGGACAGCGATTCCTTTACCATGTTTCATACAACCGGGGCATACCATCATTTTTACACCGTCTACCATCGCTGGTCTACAACCGCATTCCCTACCGCAAAGTTCGCATTGCATTTTTTCTCATCCTTTAAAAAATTTTTAGATTAAACCTGCTTTTTGCAGAGCCATTAAATCCTCAGTGCTGAGTTTTTCACCACGTTTGAATTTTTCAAATATTTCATCGGCTTCTTTGTGAGCAGTTGTTGCTTCTTCTTCTTTTTTGGCTTTTCTTTTCTTCTCACGACTAGATGAAATATCTCTTTCAAAATCATGGATTTTATCAACACACTCTATAAATTCCTTATGAACCTTATCTGCTTCTATTTTAGTCATGACGATTTTTTCGTGAACAGCATTGACTTTTTTGATAAGATTGTCTAGTTGTTGCACTATTTTCATCATGTTTTCATGTTCTTCTTGGGCACGTGTTGCAAGTTTTTCTACAGAATCGTGTTGTTTTTCTGCTTTTTGTTTAATCGCTTTTTCTTCTTCTAATGCTTTTTTAAGTTTAGGATCTTTGTTGAGTTTATATTCTTGTTCTTTAATCTGAGAGTGAAGACCTCTTATGACTTCTATTAATTTTTTCTCTTTTTTTGGAGACATTGGTTGAGTCATCTGCTCGGTTTCAAGTGTTCTAAGTTGTTTTCTTAAAGCTTTTAAGTTACCACCAGCAGATGAAGAGCGTTCTTTTTCAAGTTCCATTATTTTCTTTTTGACGTCGTTATAGCCTTTGTTGAGTTTGTTTCTTTGTTCTTTTGCGTTTTTTACTCTTTCATTTAGCTCATCGCGTTTCTTTTTATGCTCAGAAATCTTGTTTCTAAGTTCTCTTATAGAAGAGTTAAGGGCATCGCGGTCTTTTGATAACTTTTTAGATTTGTCATGAAGTTTGTTTCTTTGTTCTTTTAACTCATTTGCTTTGGTTTGAAATTCATCTTTTTTCTTTGTTAAATCATCTATTGCTTCACTCATTTGATTCCTCTGATATTTTTAGCCTAATAGCATAGGGTAAATAAGAAGTAATAATTAAGCATTTTGAATAAAATATTACTTTTATTTAATGATTATTACTCTTATATTTAAACATTATTGCGCCGTATAAGAAAACTGCAAGGATTCCGGTGATAAAGATAAGATCAAATAAAACGGCTCCGCCAATTGTCGCCATTGTACCTATTTTACCAGGAGTGTAGCTTAAAAGCTCTGGCAGGTGTAAAAAATCTGCACCTATCAGTACTCCAAGAGTAGATGAGATATAGGTAAGAGAAGCACCTTTTGAAAAGTTTTTTCTAAAAAGTATAATAGAGGTAATGCAAGCAGAAATACCTGGTATAAGCCAAAAAGGAAACGTTGATACTATTCCTTTACTTGGCACAGGAGTTGTTACAAAGAAAGTTACAATTGTAACTAATGCGGTTCCTATAAACACTTTTTTTGCTGCTAATTTCTTTTTAAAATAAAGATAAAGGCTGATAATTATTGGAATAAGCGCTCCGCCTGTGTTGATACCTAAAATCCAACCATTATATGACAAAAGAGCAATATTTGATATATCAAATCCAAAAACTATTATTGGAAACATGAAAAGAAAGGATACAAATACAATTATTATTGACTCAAGTTTTGAAAAACCAAGATAACTAAATGCTCTAGTAAA
>CAZQXW010000009.1:0-55508 GCA_964597365.1 uncultured Thermoplasmatales archaeon
GGGTTGTTAGTTGTGGTATCAGTTACTGTAAAAGTTGTGGTTTCTGAACCTGTAAAAATAACATATGCGCGATATTCCCTAGTAACAGTCCAATCACCAAGCTGAGCACCACTTAAGTCAAATGTATCGTAGTATGGGCCACCACTTGTCAAATAACCAGATGAGGGATAAGTTTTCTGTGGAACGCCATTAGGATCTTTCCATACAAATCTGCTACGGAATAAGGAAGTTCCAGCTATCATACCATAGGCGGTATCGCCAACTTCAAAAGTATATGTTTCATCATTATGACCTGAGTCTGAGTAAAGCGTTACAGGCGTTGCATCATAAAACTCATGGTAGTCACTATTTCCATTGCCATCATCTGCAGTAATATTATACTCTCCAGTGATACCATCAAGATTATAGGGTAACAAATCAAAACAACCATTTGCATCGGCAGTTGGTTCTCCATCAATAAAGCGCGGGTTTGAATCAGCATACTCAAGTGTTCCGTCAGGTCGCTCCATTGACATATTAATTGTTGCACCGGGAGTAAATCCTTCACCATTGATGTATACTACTTCACCTGGTGCAAAATCATTTCGTATTACTCCAGTAGCATTAGTCGTCCAAACTCTTGGCTCAATTGTTGTAGTATTTGGTTCTGCAGGATCTGTACCTGATCCGGTATCTGCAACAACAGGTGCTGCTAAAAATACCATCATTGTAGTCATGGTTGATAGCAGCATAATTACTGCTACAAAACTAGCGTTAATTTTTCTTTTATTATCGTTTCTAATACTTTTTTGCATAATTACGACTCCTTATGTATAAGACTCTTTCATTAGACTTTTTTTATTCCCCCATGGCGATAATACTTATAGCCATAGCTAGAAGGCCAATGATAAAACAATATATAAACTTATCGATAAAAATGTTTGAGGTATAATTGGTTTTTGAATTCTTTAGGAGCAATTATGTACATTTTTTGATTTATTGTATTGAAGTTGAAACATTTGTTTCATTTGTTTCAGACAACTTAATTAGCAACTTTTTTCACCATATTTATATGTTGCCACGAGTTATATTATAATAAAGACAATATAATAATATCTAACTTTCATAGAATTCTCTTTATATTGTCTGATAAACTTAGTTTTACGTTCTTAGGTGTTTCAACTTTACTTAATATGTCTGAACTAAGTAATTCATTTGTTATTCTATACTTTGTCATATTACTTAGATCATTTTCTAAATTTAATTTTTTACAATATGCATCAGCTGTTCGAATAACGCCTTTGATACTTTTGCTCATATGATTTCTATGTTTTAGAAATACAATTGTTACAATGCTTGCATATGTAGAAGATTTCATTTTTACCCTCCCCTTTTTGTATCATATTTGATATTATTTTCCTGCATTAAAAGTATGTATTTAATGTTTTTCAAATATTTTATTTCGTAACATCAAAAGTATGGATATCACATCATTATATATGGCTTGGGAGATTAAATACATCTGTATAGATTATTTCACAGCCATTTATTCTTGTTTTTCCTTTTTCGCCTTTTAAACTTACAATAATCGCCTTTTTTGGTTTATATTCCTCAATAAATGAATGCAGGCTTCTTTCTATCTTTCCAACTTCTGTCTGAATTTTTACCTCAATTGGAATTATTTTGTTTTCCAACTCAACAATAAAATCAACTTCTGTCTTATTCTTTGTTCTCCAATACTTTGGATTAAAACCTTTCTTCAGAAGTTCAGATAATACATAGTTTTCAAATAATTTGCCATCAATTTTCAAATCAAAACTTTTTGCAATGATATTTCTAAGTCCAGTATCTACAAAATAAAGTTTTGGCTGTTTCACTATCTCTTTTTTTTTGTTTGTAAAAAAGGGGAGCACTCTGTATATCAAATAACTTTTTTCCATTGCATCAAGATATTTTTTGACTGTTTGAAATGATATATCTAAATTATTACCTATTTTATCATATGATATCAGATCTCCAATTGAGTAAGAAAGATATTTTGAGAACTCCTCTAAGGATCTAATATTATCTATAGAAAAAGTACGTGCTACATCTTTAAAAAGCATCGTTTCATAAAGATCACTTAGTATTGTCTTTTTAATATCAGTATCTTCAGTTATAACAACCTTTGGATAACCTCCATAAGTTACATGTTCCCATATCATTCGCTCCATTATTTTTGAGGTTGTTTCTTTTTGCCCTTTAGCACGTAAGAACTCACTTAAGGAAAATGGAAATAATTTGATAATTGAAACTCTTCCAACAAGAAATGATAATATTTCTTTTGAAAGAATTATTTCTGAAGAAGATGTGATCCATAACTTGTGGTCTGAATCAACTAAATATTTTAGTTTTTCGCCTGCCTCTTTGCAATATTGAACTTCATCTAAAACAGAAACATTTTTGTTTGATATAAATTGTTTTTCAAACTTTTTTATATCTTCTTCAAATAAAGATCTAGCATCAGGGTCATCAAATAATATGTATGAAGAGTTTTTGTTTTCAATTTGTTTTTTGAGAAAGGTAGTTTTGCCAGATTGCCTTGCTCCGACTAATGCTACCATTTTATAATTTCTTGATATTTTATCAAACTTGTTTTTGATATCTCTTTTTACATACATACAATTCAATTAGTAACTTTTGCTATAAATACTTTACTAAAATTAAACTACAGTTTAAGAATAGTCACACTAAAATTAAACTACAGTTTAAGAATAGTTGGGAAAATATCTACAGATTTCATAAAAAAGCAAGCAATCATATCATATTTGTTACAATGCTGCAGACCTTCATCATATCTTTTTCATCAATTACAACATCTGCATATTTTTTTACACATTCATCATCCGGGTTAAATGCGATACCCAGCCCTGAAGCTTCAAACATTGGAATATCAAAACAAGAATTTCCAACAGCAACAATATTGTTATACTCCATTCCTAGTTTTTCTGCTAAGCCTCTTACCACTTCGTCTTTTGATTTAAGCTTTACACCAATTATTCCTTCCTCAGTTAAAAAACCGTCTTTGTCAACTTTTACACCATTTGAATAAACATAATCAACCCCAAGACTTTTACCGACTCTTTCTGCAAGAATATCTAGACCTGCACTTACAATCGCGGTTTTAATATTTTTTTCTTTCAAAGACCTTATACAATCCTCTGCACCTTTCATAAGGCTTACACTTGAGAGGATACGTACTAGTTTTTCCTTTTTTATTGCTTTTCCATTTTCCTTCCAAAGAGCAGCGTCTCTTCTAATAAACTCCATATCATCAATTTCGCCTTTAAGATATGCCTCTACCGATTTTTCATTGGAGCTGTTGAAAAACTCATGAACATATTTCCATGAACTGTAAATATTTGTAAGAACACCGTCCATGTCAAATACAACTAATTTTACATCTATTTTTTTGTCTGAACTGTTATGTTTTTTAAAACCGTTTTTTCTATAGCAATACTTACATTTTTTATCTGACATTTTAGAACCGGCATAAGCTAAAGTGTATAATAAGCTTTAGAACAAAAACTTAATATTAGATAATATATATTAATAATATTAAAGGGGGAAAATAATTATGAAGAACATTAACAAACTAATAATCGTAGGAATAATATCTATTTTTATTGCATCATCATTTGCAACAACGCTTAATGCTGAAGTGATAAAAAAAGAGTCTTTAGAAAAAGAAAATATCGAATATGACCTTTTGGTAATCACGCCATGCGACTTTTATGAATATTTACAGCCATTAAAGGATCATAAAATGCAATATGGTGTTAAAACCAAAATAGTCACACTAAAAGAAGCATACAATATCGGTGCGATGGGTTATGATAATCCTGAAAAGATCAAACTCTGTATAGAGGAGTTTCATAGAGAAACAGGTGTTAAATATGTAATGCTTGTGGGTGATTACAAAAAAATGCCTGTAAGATATGTTTACAATGATGAGTCAAGTATCGGCTATCTTGAGCCTAAATACATATCAGAGCTTTACTATGCGGATTTATACAATGATACAGATGTTTTTCAAACATGGGATGAAGACCGTGACGGCTTATATGGCGAGTGGATTGTAAATGAGACAAATGCTCGTGATAAATATATCGATCTTCACCCAGATGTTTATGTCGGAAGACTTGCCTGCAGAAACACATTTGAAGTCAAAATAATGGTTGATAAAATCATAAAATATGAATCACAAACCTATGGCTCTGAGTGGTTCGATGACTTTGTAGTAGTCGCAGGTGATACATATGGTGAGGGAGAATACCCATTTAACACTTCAGGCTACGAAGGCGAGGAAAACACGGAAAAAGCAATTGAGAACATGAGCTCTTTTAACCCAGTAAGGCTCTGGATTTCAAATGGTAACTTTACAGGACCACAAGACGTAATACGAACAATAAACAAAGGCTGTGGTGTAATGTTTTTTGATGGACATGCATCTCCTGCTGCATGGGGAACACATCCATATAACAGTCATGAGTTCATATTTGGTCTAAAAAACATACATATGTGGATGCTGTGGAATTTTTACAGGCTTCCAGTTGTAGTAGCAGGTGCTTGCCATAATGCTCAGTTTGATGTAACACCACTAAATCTTTTAAAGAAACTTACAGGTGAAACAGTTCATCCAGGTGAAGCAAGTTTAGAATGCTGGGCTTGGAAGCTTACAAGCAAACCATTTGGCGGCTCTATTGCAACTATTTCAAACACGGGTCTTGGAATGAGTAAAGAAGACAAAAAATCAATGGAAGGCGCGGGCGACTATATGGACATGCAGTTCTTCTATGTTTATGGTAACAACCAATCAGATATTCTGGGTGAATGCTGGGGAAAATCAATAGACAGATACATAGATGCATATCCAGTTGACTGGGATATTTCAGATAGTTCTGAGTTTGTATATGATATGAAATATGATTTGAAGACTCCTCAACAATGGACTTTGTTTGGGGATCCAAGCTTAAAAATCGGTGGTTATCCACCGCTACTCTAATTCTGTTATTTTTATTACTCTTCTTTTCTTTTTGTTGTATTTATTTTCTATTTTGTAACTGTATATGCCAAAAGTTTAATTAACTAGTTTAACTATAGTTATACTTATTGGTTGAAATGATATCAAGAAATATACTTGCAAAAGGTCAAATAGTCATACCAAAAATAATAAGAGAATTAATTGGAATAAACGTTGGAGACGAAATTTTAATAGATGTAAAAGGCGAAAAAATAATACTTTCAAAAAAACAAAATGCAAAAGAAATCTTTTTGGAAGTTTCAAACAAAAAATCCCATAACATGTCAATGAAGAAAATCAAAAAAGAATTAGCCGCAAGATATGAGGAGGATTAAACATTGTATGTAGACTCCAATGTTTTTATTTTTGCAGCAACCGACAGTGGCAAAAAAGGTAAAAATTGTAGAAAAATAATTGAGATGATAAGTGAAAAACAGATGATTTGTGCTGCGTCATACTTGGTAATTGATGAAGTAATATGGGTTCTTAGAAAACATGTTGGTAAAAAAGACTCTATAAAAATCGTAAAAACTCTGCTTTCGCTACCTATTAAATGGATAGAATTAGATAAATCAATAACGCTTAGTATGATAGAAATCCTAGAGAAAACAAAACTAGATCCAAGGGATGCAATTCATCTCGCTTCAATGAAAAAACTAGGGCTCTCTTCCATTATAAGTGAAGATTCTGATTTTGATAAAATAAAAGAGATTCAAAGAATTAGCGCGTCCAAAGTAGTAAGCATATAAACTATACTAGACTATTATTGCTTTATAAAATAAGACTAAATAGTGAGCTTAGTTCTTAGCTCTTGCCCAGTTGTATTTTCTGATCTTTGCACTTTTTCCAAATCCGCAGGAGCCACATACTCTTTTTTGAATATGGTATGCATGTTTACCGCATCGTCTGCAGATAGTATGGGCTTTCTTGCCGCCCATTTTAGATGGAGTTCCTTTACTCATTGATATTTACCTCTAATTTTATTTATGGTGGTGAGACATATATTATATTGTCGCCTCTCACAATTACTGTATCATGTTTTTGTTTTGTTTCTCCACGAATTATTTCCTCTGCGTTTTTTAAGACCAAGTTCATGTGTGGCACATCGTATCCATCGAGTGTTCCGTTGTATCCTCTTCCGCCTCTAAGTTCCACTATTACTCTGCTGTTTAGGCTTCCATGTAGTATCTTAAGTGGTTTATCCATAGTTCAATCCCTTGGAAGCACGAAATATACTTCCTATTTATAAGGATTTGGGCAGTATTTTCATAACGGCAGAATGATAAAGATTATATGATATTTGTAAATGTCTGTTGTTTTGTTATGAGTCAAAATATAAAAAACCGCCATCGTTTGAAGAGCAAAGAAATAAGAGGGCTGGTTGATACATTGGAAAAAGAATTTGGTGAAACTTTTTTTGATACAAACGTTGCTGTTGAAGTAGGTGATGTAGAAAACAATCGTTTTGTATTCATTGATGGTCAAGCTGTTCTAATGTATTTTGAAGACAAACTCTGCTTTACACTTAAAGGAATAGAGTTATTCAAGCCCAAAAATAGGTATGTAACCGTTGATATGGGTGCTGTAAAATTTGTGGCAAATGGCGCTGATGTGATGGCACCAGGCATTGTTGATTCTGATAAAAATATAAAAGAAAATGATTTCGTCTGGATTTGTGATGAGCGTAATAAAAAACCCTTGGCTGTAGGATTTGCAGTCATATCTGGTGAAGACATGATTTCAGGAGATAAAGGCAAAGCTGTTCGCGTAATCCATTATGTTGGTGATGATATCTGGGGTTTTGTCGCCAAAAGTTTATAAACAGAATATTATATATTGATTATGAGTTAAAATAGTCAGGAGTTGATTATCATTATGGGAATTGTAAACAAGATTTTTGGAGATAAAAGAACAGGTGACGTGGAAGGATACGTTGATTTAGAAAAATATGTCGATAGCACCGATGGCACTGGTCCTGCTAGTATGTACGTTCGTGTTGGTGAGATTCAACGCTACGAGGATTTAAAGAGTTTCAGTGACTATGTTTATGGTGGTAATGTACTTATCCTTGATTTTTCACCAATTGCAGAAGAAGAAGTTATTTTGAAAAGAATAACAAACGATCTTAAGAAAATGGCTCAAGAAATAAACGGAGACATTGCAGGTATTGGAAATAATCTAATGATTGTTTCTCCTTCAAATGTCAAAGTGGAGAGAAGAAAGCTTAGAGGAAAATTTGCATAAATTTTTTTATTGCAATAAATTAGGGATAACTCCCTCTTTTTTTAATTTAGTTTTTTGGATTTTTTTTTAGAAGAGAGAAGGGAAGGAACCTGGAGGGTGGATGGTAAAGATGAAAGGAAGAAAACAAAAAGTTTAATTCCAGATTCCTCTACGTTATACTTTCGATTTTATAGTATATAAACCTTATTTGTAATTTTGTCATTTTGAAAAAAATATCAACTTTTTATAAAAACGGACCCATGGGGATTCGAACCCCAGTTACCGGCTCCGAAGGCCGGTAGGATATCCAGACTACCTTATGGGCCCATATTTTTTGTTTAGGAATTGACAAATATGATATAAACTTGTTTAAGGCTATACACTATAAAGATTTATTTAATTTGTAATTAAAGAAACATATAAATAGCAATTAAAGCATAACGAAAAACGTTGGATGAGATGCGCGCAAAAATGTTTACTTATAATTGAACTTTTATCGTTTTATTAGAAGTAAATGTTAGTGTAATTAAAGCTTAAATCTCGAAGGGATGCGGATGCAAGATAGGAGAGATATTGCAGGTTTCCTTCAAAGAGGATGTAGGAGGGATCTGTTCTGAATAAGGATACTGAAGATAAATCCTCAAAGCATAAATATGAAAATGTTGAAGAGGTTGAAAAACTAGTAGATCAAATAATACTCAAAAATAAAGACAAACTTGAAAAAACATATGAAAAAGAAATAAAATCAAATCGCTTTTCAGTAAACAAAGATAATAAATTCCTTTTTTATCTCAAGAAAAACGAAGGTAAAAATAAAAAAGACAAAGGAATAAGCCATGAGATTATATCAAAGGCAAGAAAAAACCTTGGTGAAAAACCAATCAAAAAAAGCTCTTTTAAACCACCATTGGTTTTAGAAAAAAAATCATCAGATACTTACAAATCAGATAAACCCCCATCTAAAAAAGAAGAGCCAACTCTTCATGATTCTGAAGAAATTTTACAATCCAATGAATTTGATGAGGTCGTATCTGAAATAGAAAACAACTCTAAAACAGATAATGTCAAATCAAACCCTGAATCGGATCTGATAAATGAAAAGATAAAACAGATATCTTCTGGAAAAAAAATTGATAAACCAAAAAACATACCTGAAGAAAAAGCAAATGAGCTTGTAAAAAAAAGAAGGATATTTGCAAAGAAACCTGATGAAATCAAAAAACGAACAGGCAAAAATCCAAACATTGAAAAAAATGAAAATTTTGATGAATTTATAGATTCTGATTCAACTCAACTCGATGAAAAAATCAAAGAAGAATCCAAAAAAACACAGGAATCAGAGCTGCGCTCTAAAGAGAACAAAGCGGAGGACTCAAGCTCGGGTGAGAAAGGTCTTTTATTTAAGAAAAAAACAAAAGCAGAAAAGAAACCAGAAAAGTCAATTGAGGAGCCACCTAACCCCTTCAAATACCGTTTTCGTGTCGAAAATAGACCCGATTCTAAAGAAGATACAGATGCCCACATCATAGAAGAGAAAATTAAAAGCGAAAAGCCTTCAGTGGAAAAAACTGATAGTTTAGATAATGTTGAGCTTAAAGCTCAAGAGCTTGCAAAAGAACATTTGAAACATAAAAAACCTGTTACAAAACCTGTTAAAGAGAATAGTTCAGAATCTGAGAAAGTTCCACTAAATGTGACCGATACAGAAAACGAACATGTATTCTTTGATGAGCACGAAGATTCTTCATTCAGTGGTTGGAGTCCAAATGTTATTGATAAAGATCGAAAAGAGCTTTCAATACCTGAAACTAAAGAAACTAATGCAAAAACAGAAGTTATGACTGAACCACCTATAGGCGAAATAGATGATGTCGAGCTACCTAAAGAAGTTCTAAGTATGGATTCAGTTAAACTCAGCGAGCTTGGTTTTTCTGAAAATGACTGGGAAGAACTTGATTTTTATTCCTTAACTGAACCTTTTGCTTATGTTGAAGTACTTCGTGAGAAAGAATCTCTTGAAAAATGCTATTTTTTAGTTGAAGTGGAACTTACAGATGATGAGAGAAATACTTTGGAATTTATCGAAGAAACCCTCTCAAATGTCTCTATTGATGCAGAAGAATTTGAAAATTCAAACGATGATGAATATCTTACCTCTTGTGTAGATAAGGTTTTGCAGGAATACAATTTGGAAGTTAATAAAGAGTCTTTAAACAAGATATTATACTATCTATCAAAATCTTCTTTGGGCCTTTCAAAGCTTGATCCCTTGATGAATGATCCAAATATTGAAGATATAAGCTGTGATGGCGCAGGAGTTCCATTGTTTTTGTATCATCGTAAATTCGGCTCTTTAAAAAGCAATGTTTCTTTTGACACTGAAGAAGAGCTTTCAGCGTTTATCTTTAAGCTTGCGCAGAAATGCGGTAAGCATATTAGTATTGCAGATCCAATACTTGATGCTACGATGCCTGATGGCAGTCGTATACAGATGACTCTTTCTGATGAGATTACTGCACGTGGTAGTACTTTTACAATTCGTAAATTCAGATCCGATCCATTTAGTCCACCTGATCTAATGGAGTTTAATACAATGAGCTCTGAGATGATTGCATACATGTGGATTGCTATAGAAAATGGAATTAACATGTTATTTGCAGGTGGAACCGCCTCAGGTAAGACAACTGCTCTTAATGCTTTGTCCTTGTTCATACCACCTGAGTCAAAAATTGTAAGTATTGAGGAGACCCGTGAGATTAACTTGCCTCACTCGAACTGGATTCCCGGTGTTGCTCGTTCAGGTTTTGGCTCTGTTGCCTCTGAAAGAGTAGTAGGTCAAATTGATATGTATGATCTTATGAAGGCAGCGCTTCGTCAACGTCCTGAATATATTCTTGTAGGCGAAATTCGTGGTCGTGAAGCATATGTTTTATTCCAGGCTATGGCCACAGGTCATGCAACATACAGTACAGTTCATGCTGATTCTGCACATTCACTTATTCATCGTCTCGAAGGAAAACCTATTAATATACCTCGTGTCATGCTTCAATCTCTAGATGTGGTCTCCTTACACGTTACTACGAAAGTCAAAAACAAACGCGCAAGGCGTTGTAAGCAGATTATTGAAATAATTGATATCGATCCTACCACTAAAGAGATTCTAACAAACGAAGTATTCCGCTGGGACCCTGTTGAAGACAGCTTTATGTTCTCAGGAAAAAGCTACGTCCTTGAGCGAATACGTGCTGAAAAGGATATGTCAAGAGAAGAAATGACAGATGAGATTAAATCAAGAAGACGTCTGGTTGAACTGATGAATAAGAACAACGTAAGAGCGTTTAGAGATGTTGCTCGCATAGTATCAAGATACCTTGATAACCCTACTAATACGTTGTCTTTTATGGAAAAAGGTGCTAGTAGATAATGAACAAAAAGGTTGCTATATGTCCAGGTTGCCATACAAAAATTGATGTCGAAGGTGAACCAGGTCAAAAAGTAAAAGTCGAATGTCCTAACTGTGGACGAGCAGGTAGCATAAGCTTTAAAGCAGAATTAGAGCAAATCGATTTTTATCCTTTGAAAGAGCCATATGCTTATGCAAAAATTTTGAAAAATACAGATACTTTAGAAAAATTCTACAAAGTAATAGAGCCTTATCTTTCTGATGATGAGCAGAATAAACTTAATTTCATCTGGGAAACCTTGATGAAAACCTTTAATATGCGACTTGACGAACTTGATACTACAAAAGCTGAAAATTATTTACAAGAACAAGTTGAGAAAGTCATAAAAAACTATGAATTGGATGTTGATGAAGTAACGAAAAGAAAGATACTGTACTACGTAAAACGTGAATCTCTTGGCTATGGAAAAATAGATCCATTAATGCTTGATCCAAACATTGAGGATATAAGCTGCGATGGTCAGAACGTTCCAATATTTTTATATCATCGTAAATACGGCTCACTTCGCAGTAACATAGAATTTGGTGATGAAGAAGAACTATCTTATTTTGTTGTTCGTCTAGCACAAAAATGTGGTAAGCACATTAGTATCGCAGAGCCAATGCTCGATGCTACGATGCCTGATGGCAGTCGTATACAGATGACCTTAAGCGAAGAAGTAACAACCAAAGGCTCTACCTTTACAATTCGTAAATTCAGAGCAGATCCGTTTACACCACCCGATCTAATAGCACTCAACACTGTTTCATCAGAGATAATGGCTTATTTCTGGCTTGCTGTTGAAAACCGTGTAAACGCTCTTATTGCAGGAGGTACTGCGTCAGGAAAAACCACTATTCTAAATGCTTTTTCATTGTTTATTCCTCGTGATGCAAAAATTGTAAGTATTGAGGAGACTCGTGAGATTAACCTGCCTCATCCTAATTGGATTCCTGGTGTTAGCCGTAGTGGTTTTGGTGAGATAGTTGCAGACAAAATGGTAGGCGAAATCGATCTTTATGATCTCATGAAGGCAGCGCTTCGTCAGCGCCCCGAATACATTCTAGTAGGTGAGATAAGGGGAAAAGAAGCATATGTTTTATTCCAGGCTATGGCCACAGGTCATGCAACATACAGTACAGTTCATGCGGATAGTGCGAAAAGTCTTATTCATCGTCTCGAAGGAAAACCAATTGATATACCTCGTATAATGCTTCAATCACTGGATGTAGTATCAATCCATATTACAACACGTGTTAAAGGAAAACGCGTACGTCGCTGTAAGCAGATTATTGAAATAATTGATATCGATCCTACCACAAAAGAAATTCTTACAAACGAAGTATTCCGCTGGGATCCGATAGAGGACAGATTTATTTATACCGGTAAAAGCTACATACTTGAGGGAATACGTGCAAAATGGGATATGAGCAAAGAAGAAATCACTCAGGAAATAAGGCAACGTGCTGAAATACTTGAATGGATGAAAGATACAAACGTTAGAACATTTCTGGAAGTTGCAAAGGCAATATCAAGATATGTAGATAATCCTCAGGAATTCTTAAAAATAATAAGAAACACAAAGGCGCCAAAAAATAAAAACAAAAAACAAAAGAAAGAAATTAAAGAGCCAGATAAAAGCAAAGAAAGCATTGCTGAGGAAATAAAACAGGAAAAACTAGAATCTGAAGAAAAAAATGCTTTTGTAGATATCAAAAATATTGACAATAACATCTCTGAAAAATTACTTGAAGGAGGTATAAAATCAATTGATGATCTTAAAAAAGCTTCAGCTAAGAAGCTAAATAAAATAGGAATAGAAAAGAAAAAATCAAAAGAAATAATGAAAGAAATTAAAAAGAAATATAAATAATACGCTAGTTGCATAATAATGTAGGTGTGAGGAGAGAATGTCGCTTAATAATTATCAGAAAATGTGCTATAGATGGTTTGGCCGAATGGCTGAAAACATAGCTTCTGATAAATTGAAACTTGATTTAGAAAAGGCACACATAGACATGCGTGCTGGTGCATATCTTTCCTGTGTATGGATAAATACCATACTTGCAGCAATTATCTCAGCAATTGTAGTTATTTCACTTGTAATCTTCTTAGGTTTTGGGATTTTGCTTGTTTTTATATTTTGTCTTATACCAATCTTTGTTACATTTTTAACATACTTTTATTTTGTCAATCTGCCTTCTTCAAAGGCAAAAGCCAGAGGTAAAAAAATTGATATGTATTTGCCTTATGCATTAAATTTTATATCTGCGATGAGCTCTGCAGGTATTACTCCAACTGAGATTTTTAAAAGTCTTTCAAAGCAGAAGATTTATGGAGAAATCCGTGAAGAAGCACTTTGGATTTATAGAGATGTTGGTCTTCTTGGAAGAGATATAATTTCTGCTATAAAGGCAAATATTGCAAGAACTCCTTCAGATAAGTTCAAAGAATTCTTACAAGGTGCTATCGTAACAGTTCAATCTGGTGGAGCGTTAAAGCCTTATTTTATGACAAAGGCGGAACAATATACTCGCGAAAATCGAATAAATCAGAAGCAACAAATTGAAAGCCTAGGCATTATGGCCGAAGCATATGTTACAACTGCTGTTGCAGGCATACTGCTTATTATAATTATACTGCCATTGTTGATGATTATACAGGGTGAAGGTGGTCAGATATCGTTTATGTATATCTTTATCTTCCTTGTCGTTCCAATGATTCATAGCGGATTTGCTTATATTTTATCCTCTATGTCGTCTAAGGTGTAAAAAAATGAAAAACGAGCCAAATACCAAAAAAATAAGTTTGTTCAAACGTCTCATGATTACTGGACAGTTGAACAGACTTGTTATATATATCATAACTTTGGTTCCAATTGTAATATTATGCTTTCTTGCAATGCTTGAGGTATTTCAAGTCATAGGTCCTAGCTCTATTGATATTGGTGGAAAAGAGGTTGCATTTGGTTATTGGTATGATTATGTAATAATGGCAATTGTAATTGGTTCAGGAATTTTTGGTATGTATGAGTTCAGAAGAATCAGGCGTATCAGAAAAATCGATGACCGTTTTCCTGATTTCGTTCGAGATCTTGCTGAGTCAAGAAGAGCTGGTATGACTTTTACAAAAGCAATTATGTATTCGGCTAAGGGAAACTATGGTATTTTAACCGAAGAAATCAAGAAAATTTCTATGCAAATATCATGGGGTAATGGTGTTGAAAACGCGCTTAATGCTTTTTCTAAAAGGGTTAAAACAAAGCTTATTTCAAGGACTATTTCTCTAATTATTGAGGCTAGTCGCAGCGGTGGAAATGTAGCAGATGTATTAGATGCAGCTGCAAAAGATGCCCGTGAGATAAAACTCCTTGATTCTGAGAGAAGGGCAAGTATGCTTTCATATGTTGCAGTAGTATATGTTTCAATGTTTGTATTTATGGTAATTATATTAGTCCTCTCGGTAAGTCTTATTCCTAATATGACTGGTGAGAATCAATTTATGGCCGGCGGTGGAGGAAATATTGTTAGCAGTGGAGCGGGTATATCACAAATGGCTGTAAGTCACATGTATTATGCAGCAGCAATTGTTCAAAGTATTTTCATGGGTCTTATCGCAGGTGTATTTGAAGAAGGAAACGTTTTGTCTGGTGTAAAACATGTTTTCTTCATGAGCCTTATCACATTTGTTGTGTTTAAAATATTCATGAGTATTTAGATTAAACTATATGCTTAAGAGGGATGGGTAAAAAAGGCAAACTGCTTCTTTTTTGCCTAAATATATAAATAGCAGGAGCTAGAAAATTAATATGAGAGGTAGGGATTTGAGATTAATAAAGAATAACCATGCTGTTAACACAGTTATATCTTTTAGTCTAACCCTTGTTATTTTCTTTTCAGCTGTAGGTACAGTTTTTCTGTGGGGGCTTCCTGTTATGGAGCAAGCTCAATCAAATGCTCAAAGAGATGCAACAGGTACTAAGTTTGATATAATTGCATGTGATACTATTCCTAAGCTTATATCTGCAGGTTCTGATTTTACAAAAGTTGAGGATGTATTCATAGAAGAAGGGTATCTGTCTGTGGATCCTGAAGGTGATCAGTTAATTACTTCTTATGTTTACGATGAAGATTATGGTTTTAATATAACTTCCTTAACAGAGGATAGCATAACAATTGATATGGCTTCTGAAGCTATTTCTAAAGCAGATTTTTATTGGCTTTCTGAAACTTGTTTTTTGAAAGGTACAAAAGTGGCAATGTCGGATGGGAACCATAAAAGTATCGAAGATGTACAAGTCGGCGATCTTGTTAAATCATATGATGAAGAAAAAGATTGTATTGTTGATTGTGAAGTAACATATTTATTTAACCACGAATCATATGAAATGGCTGATTATTATCTAGTGATAAATGATTTTTTAAAAGTTACCCCAAATCATTTGTTTTATGTAGACGGTGAATGGATTTATGCAAATAATCTTTGTGTTGGGGATAATTTGTTTTGTAAAGACGTAGATAATATCTGCAAAGTACATTCAATTAAAAGAGTTTTTGTAAGAGTTGAAACATATAATTTAGAAGTTGAAAAATGTCATAATTATTTTGTAAATCTTAATGGAAAAGATGTTTTAGCACATAATGATCAAACTATATACAAATGTCGGAATAAATTTAATCCAGCGTATGAGGGAGATGCTAGTTCAGATGGATTATTTGATGATGGTTTTCAAAACTTATTTTCAACTTCTCCATTAAATGATGAGTATGAATATATTCAGCTAATTGATGCTTATAATGTGTCAGATTGTTGTCGTGCAACAGTGCCTGAAGGTTCTCATCAATATCATCTATTTGAGTTTGATATTGCTGAAGACCCAGATGAAATAAATTCTATTTATGTGCAATGGTTTGGTATAGGTTATAATAACTTTGTTGATAACCCCAGATATGAACAAAGTTTATGGATAAAAGTAGTAGATGGTGCTTGGGATGAATATGACTCCAGTTCTTCGATAACATCCGACTTCACTACTTTAGAGTGCACTATAAACTCTTTAGGTCCAGGCCACTTTAGCCGTTTTATAGATAACGGCGTTTTTAGAGTAGGAGTTCAATGTGACACATCAGTCGGTCGTGAAGAAGGCTCTTGTATCACTACCGACTTTATACAAGTCATTGTCACAACGGCAGGGGACCTCGTGCAACCAAGCGACCCTATACCTGCAGACAATGCAGATAATGTACCATGGGATTCTGATCTGTATTGGAATGGTACTTCAGATGCTTTGTTTGATGTATATCTTAAAGAAAATGATTCTAATTTTGGAGGTCCTGTAGTAGAAGATCATTCTTCAAACTTCTATGACCCTGGAGATCTGGGATTTGAAAATTATTGGTATTGGCGAATTGTAGCCAAAAAAGATGGAGTTACAATACCTGGTCCTATATGGAATTTTACGACAGAAGATGCATATAACAGAAAGCCATCTAATCCAGATAAACCTTTTAGCTCTGAATCATATGAGATATACTACGCCAGTAATGATTATGAGTATAGCTTTGGAACAAATGTACCTTCAGATCCTGATGAAGATAATATTTTAATTTATAATTGGAGTTGGGGTGATGGTACTTATTCGGAAGAACCTTCTAATTCTGGATCTCATTTTTGGAACCAATCAGGAATATTTGAAATTAGAGTTAAAGCAATTGATATTCATGGTGCTGAAAGTGAATGGTCAGACCCTTTGACTATTCGGGTTAAAAATCCGATAACTTCCCCCGGTGATAACTTAGATGATATATTTGAAGAAGGTTTATCTCCTAGTGGGGGTGATCCTTATACTTTTTCAACTAATAGTAAATTAGAAGGAATTGTACGAATTGATCTTTATAGTAACAACTATCCTGCCAATCAACCCGCCTCTGTCCAAGGTGAAGTTCCTTTTGGTCATATATGGATTTTTAACTTAGGAGAATTTAAACATACAATTTCCAAAAGCAGTGGTCAATATGCAAGTATATTACAAAACTATGGTATAGTTAAAGTGTCTCAGGATTCAGGATATTTGGATGGTTGCCCCAGAATTAATAAGATAGTGCGTTCAGATGGTAATGTTTCTTTAGAATTTGGAGTAATGTTAATACGTGGAGATTATTCGTCTTTAGGTGGTTCTGGTCATACCTCATCTAAACTTACTTTCGAAATTAAAAATAACTATGTTCGAGAGCACTATATGAATGAAGTATATGATTTTAAAATTCAAATGAAGGGAGATAATAAAGAATATTGGTATACATACTTAGAAAAATTCTTAGAAGATTCTCAAGGCAATGTCAACGTCTTTAAAGATACAGATGGTGATGATGTTTTGGAATTCAAATCAGAAACTCCTCCTAAACTTATTTTCACAAGTTTCATAGTTGATATAACACTTGGATAGTTAAAATAAAAGATGATAGAAAGAGAGAAGATGAAAGGAAAAATAATTTCAAATAAGGATGCAGTTAGTACGACTGTTTCAACAGTTTTAATAGTAGCAGTAGTAATTAGTAGTGTTTCAATAGTTTTAGGTTGGGGTCTTCCGTATATTGAAGAACAAAGAATAAAAAGTCAGAAGCAAACTGCTGAAAATGGTCTACTTTCACTTTCGGACTCAATTAATGATTTGATTTTTCAGGAAACTCAAACCAGTGGTGTTTCTGACATAAGCAACGAGAATGATAAAGGCTCTATTTCACTTGAACCAAAAAGTGATAGATTTGTTTTATGGTATTCATTTAATGAAGATTATAACTTTTCGGTTAGTGGTTTAGAGGATGAAGATGCGTATTTTAATATCACACAGATAGATAAACCTGAAAGTGATTATGATATTGACAGCATTGATATTTATAAAATTGATGCAGAAAATGGTCTGAGCTCAGATAATTCAGATGATTCTTCGTCAAGTGATGGTATATGGTATAAGCCTATATACGATAATACTACAGATGGGAGGTCTTATTGCTCTCAAATATTCGTATGTCCCGGGGATTGGGAGATAGAAGGTATTAGAGTCTTTGTTGCCAGATTCGGAAAAATTGACACTAATCTAAGAGTAGGTATTTATGGAGACGACGGTGACGGAAGACCAGATCTTGGTTTACATGAGGCTTCCGGGCAGATAGATAGTATCAATATATCGTATACACTTGGCTGGGCAACATGTAACTTTGATACCCCTGCAGAGTTAGAAGAAGATAGTAAATACCATATTTTGCTTTTTACTCCGGGGGGTAATAAACTAAATTATTACTACTGGTATCTTTTAGATAATGTATATGGTGACAAGTCAGGTGAAAATGAAAACAGCACCGATGAATATGCATCCTATGGTTATCCTCTGACTCCCTCTAATTGGAATAATTTAAAGGGAAAGGATTTTGCACGCAGAGTTATTTATGTTGATAATAAAGCCCCGGGTAAACAAAATATTACAATTTTCGGTGGATTTCCTTCTGAAAAACAACTTTTCTCAGGAATTGAATATAATTTTACATTGTACTCAAAGGATTCCGATGATGATTTGGTTAGTTATTATGTAAATTGGGGTGATGGCAATGATACCGATTGGTTGCCACTTACACAGGATGAAACTCCTTATTACTTAAATCATAAATGGAAACAAGCAGGGACATATACTATTATTTTACAAGTAAAAGACCAACATGATAACATAGGATTGAGTACTTCCTATTATACAATAGAAGTAAAGCCCTTTGAGACAATCCCTGAAGATTCATATGAAACATTTCTAAATTTAACAGAAACTAATGGTTTTTCAAAACTAGGAAATACCATTGGCGTTGATGTTTCTGATAAATATCCTGATGGAGTGCTAGATGGTGATTTGTTTATCAATTTGATAGATCGTGAGAATGTAATCTATCCAAATGAAAGCGATCCTAATGTTGAAGCGCATAATGGTACATATGGAAAGATTCCTTTTGGCAGAATATGGGTTTTTGATATGGGTGCCCTGACAGTGGAAGCATTATATGAATCTGGTACGATTAAGACTATTTATCAAAATGGGGCAATAATATCTGTTTCACCTGATCAAACAGAATTTATAAAACATCCTTCGATTTTTGAAAAAAATAATGCTAATCAAACATTGGATCCAACTGATAGAAATGCTCTTTCTATGAGATTTGTTCAAATAAATGGTAGTTTGTCTGCAGGGGGATATTCACTCACAAGCACAATTGATTATAAAATTATTAACAGCATTAGCAGAGAGCCATATGTTGCTGATAATTTTTCTAATTTAAAAATGCAGATTTTTGGGGAAAACGCAGATTTATGGTATGATTATTTAAACGAAACTACTAATTTCGTTCTTTCAACAGATGCTTTTGGCAATAAAATACTTAGATACAATCGAGAGGTCGATAGTTATCATGAGGGAAAAGAAGAGTTTTCATTTATTTTTGATAATTCTTTTATTGATTTTGGGTTGGTGAGAGTAAGATGAATCTGTCAAAAAATAACAGAGCAGTTTCTCAGTTAATTGGATACATATTGACTCTAGGTATTACCGCCAGTGTCGTTTCAGTAACTTTAATTGTTACAGATTCCACAATTGATGACCGGGCATCAAATGCTGCAATTATTTTTGCAGAGAATCTTGCAGCCCGTGTATCAGATGCAATTTTGAATGTATGTATTATGAAAGATCAATATCCTAACTCTAATTATTCGATATCAATCAATATTCCAGGTAAGTTAGTTGATAGGTATAATTACTATATTGATTTGTCAAATGATTTAATATATGTTAATTCTACAGATGGTAAGATAAAGATAAATGAAACCACTTTTAATGCTCCAAATAATGTAAAAATGGATGTTAATGGCAGAATCTATGGATCGCAGCAAAAATTAAAAATTTCTTGTGAAAAGTCAAATTATATATACAAATTTGATTTTGGTACTAATTCTTCAGACGTTCTGCCGGGTTATACAAAAGTTACAGGTATTTGCAACAATCTAGGTATTGGATGGCATGATAAAGTTGCTGATTGGAAATATAGAACCGATATAAAGGTTAGTAATCCTTTAGAAAGCGATATTGGGGAATATAGGCTTCTAATACAACTTAATGATGAAAATTTTGGCCATTATCTCGCAAACCCAGATGGATCTGATATAAGGTTTTTTGATGAGTCTGGAAAAGAGCTATACTACTGGATTGAACGCTGGCACTATCCTGGACAAGTACCTGCTTCAAGAATTTGGGTAAAATTGAACAGTACTCCAGTTCCTGAGTCTTATATTTATATGTATTATGGAAATGAAAACGAAGATTTTGATTTCCATCATAGCGGGCAAAAAACTTTTCTTTTCTTTGACGATTTTGAAGGAGATACTAGTAGTCTTAATACAAACTGGACTCAGTATAAATCCGATACTAATGATCTTATATATGTTGAAGATGGTAAACTGTATCTTGAAAACAGCGCTGCTGTTACAGTAAAATCCAGTGCTTTTTCTAGAAAATCTATACAACCTTATGTTATTGATGTTAAAGCAAAAGCGACGGGTGCTGAAAATGGCAGTGAAGCAAGTATGTTTGCGAGATTTAGCTCTGGTACTGGTGCGCCTTACAAAAATGCGTATGTTTTTTCGTCAAATAATTTTGATTTTAATAGTTCTACATCTACAAATGAAATGAAAATATTAGAATCTAGATCATCGGATGTAATTACATGGCTAGGAGGGACATGGTATAATCCAGTTAAAACAGATGCAGATTATTCTGGTGAACCATTGCAGGATGGTTGGAATAGATTACGGTTCATAATAAATGATCACGATTGTGTAGGTGTCCGCTATCTGTATAATCTGTTTACAATAGATGGATATGGATTAGCAAGTGGTTGCAACAATGATACTCTCGAGCGTTTTGGATTATGTACACTTGTTCCAGATAGCGGAGCGGTTGCACAATATGATTGGATATTTGTATATAACTATGAATCATTTGCCAATTCCAGTGGGAATCGTAAAGATTCAGAACCTTATGCTTACCTGCAGGAAACACATTCTAAAGATTTTAGATGGGATAATAATCTTGTTTTGGATTCTGGCGAGGATGAAAATGGAAAAGACTTTGTTTTTTATGATGGCGATGCAACCTTTTTTATCGCAAATTTAAGTGAGACTACAGATGATATGAAGTACAGTCTTACTTTTAATTTAGGCAATAAAAGTTCTAATATTGATGATTTGCAAATAAATTTAACTGATGTAGAAGGTTTTTCTACAAAAACAATTTCGGTAGAAGACTTCTCCAATTATTCTAGTTTATGGACATCAAATATTGTCGTTACAGATGGTGATGGTGATAATTTAGGTGATTTAGAAATTACATTTGAAGATACCAGTGCTACTGATTATTGGTCTCTTCGTGAAATGACCATTGAGCTTAGTGATAGAATTATAAAAGTGGAGGATGGTTAAATATGAATAATTCTGCGCAAATGAATGTTTTAGAAGTAATAATTGTATCAGGAATACTAATCGTAGGTTTGTATTTTGTCAGAGGGATGGAGTTTTCATCAAGGTCTGTTGAAGAAACTGAAAACCAGCTAGAAGTATTAGGTGAAAGCGTCTTAAATAACCTTGCAAGTAAACCTGACACTCATGAAGGATATTCAAACGCATTATCAAGGCATATATCTAGTAAAGAGCATTATTCTAATCTTACTGATGAACTCAATAGTACGTTTCCTCTGGGTACATTATACAAGGTTGAAAAAGTAGACATGTCAAAAATGTTTCATGAAAATGCAGCTATTATAAATTGTACAGAAACGATATATGAGCCACCTGTATGGATTCAAGATGAGACTCGTGTGTCAAGAATTGTAGTATCAGATGGTACAGTATATGAAGTTGTAATAACACTTTGGTTTAATCTAAGGAGATAGATATGACAAAAAGAAAATTATCCAACTTTTTAAATCTTCTTAATAACTATAAAGATGCATATGTAAATAAACTATTCAAGGGGTGTTTAATTTGAGAAAAATGAATGATGAAGGACAACTTCTGATGCTGGCTGGAATCATAATAACAATCAGTATTCTTTCTCTTGCTCTTGTATCGATAAGTCTGTCAGGTGAAATATCAGTTTCAAAGAAAAATTATTTTATTAAATATGAATATGATAATGTTAGAACAGAGTTTGGTATTGCTTTAAAAGAAAGACTGGTTGATTTATCAAATTTTGAAATTGCCACCATAAAAGAATATATTCTAGATACAGAAGATATCTTTGTTTTTACTGAGAATCTAGATGGTTATTATTTTGATGTAACATTAATAGAAAATGATTATATAATAATGAAAGGAAATGAAAAAATTGGTATAAAAGTAAATTTGTTTTTATCAAATAGTGGTGAAAGTATTTATGAGGAAAATGTTGAATATATCATATAATTGCTCTTATATCCTTAGCACTATGTCATTATGTCATTATGCCACAAAAAGCTTAAATACCTAAATTTACAAATTATAACGTGTAAGCTTAGTTAGGTTAAGTGTGAGGTGTATTAAATGAGAAAGATATTCAATAATAAAAAAGCGGTTGCACATGGATTAGAAAGCATTGCTATGTTTGCTGTTTTCTTTGTAGTTTCTATTACTGTCTTAGCAACTATTTCAGATCCTTTTGCCGAAGAACAAATGTTAAGTAAAAAACAATTAGATTCACTTGCAAGTGAAATTACAGAAAAGTTTCTTTCAACTGCAGGTTTAGATAAAAGCGGATCGTCTGATTGGGAAAAACATATTATATCAGTTGAAGAAGATATCGATAGTATTTCTTATATAGGTCTTGCACCAAATCCAACTGAGGTTTCTCTCGGCGATGATGATTTTGTAGTTTTATTTGGTTCTAGTTCTGGAAATACTCCTCCAGAACAACCTGTATTAACTGGTGCTACAAATGTTCTTTGCGATTATAAAATGCAAATGCAGCCTAATGTACCTTATAAAGACGAATACTGGTGGCCTTATTTTGCGATTGCAGATGACCCAGATGGTGATTACTTAAAATATGAATTTGATTGGGGAGATGGAGAAGAACATGAAATTGTAGGAGATGAATATGGTCGTTTTATTCCTCCAAATACTAATTGTAGTGTTCTTCATCACTGGGGTAATGATCTAGGAGATTATACTGTAAGGGTAAAAGCCCATGATACACGTGGTGGTGAATCCCCTTGGTCAGAACCATTAATTGTGACAGTTCATGATGACCCCGACATCTGGTTTATGGAGTATCCAATACCTCCGGTATGCTGTTTTGCATCAGGTACAAAAATAAGCATGGCAGATGGAACATACAAAAACATTGAAGCCGTTGAAGTTGGTGATTTCGTCAAATCCTTTGATGAAGAAAAAGGCTCTATAGTTAACAGTAAAGTTCTTGAACTTCAATCGCCACCTAGAGAGGGATACTATGATCTATATTATGGCAAGAATCAAATAGTAAAGATAACTAATGAACATCCTTTGTATGCAATGAAACCCGATGGAAGTATTTCGTGGTGCTCACTTGAACCTGAGAAGACTCATGAATATTATCCTTATTTAGATTTTGTTGGAAAATTATCTACTGGTGATAAGATCTTTACTGAGGAGGGCTCTTGGGTAGAAGTAACTGGTTACAATTATGTAAAAAAACAGGTTGAAACTTACAATTTAAAATGTATTGAAAATACCTATACTTACTTTGCAAACGGTCTTTTAGCGCATAATAGAATTAATCCCAACGTTAAGATGGATAAGGAGGATCGTGAAGAGGAGGAAGGAAGCCCCACTGATCCTAATAATCCTACTTGTTTCTTAGCTGGTACAAAAATCGTAATGGATGATGGAACTTATAAGAACATAGAAGATATAAACATCGGGGATAAAGTTAAATCATATAACGAAGAGTCACAAACAATAACTACTGGTGAGGTAGTAACTGTATTTAACCATAAAGAAAGTGAAATGACAGGGCAGTATCTTATAATAAATAATGATTTAAAAGTAACTACAAATCATCCTATCTACAAAGACGGAAAATGGATAGATGCAGTAAAGCTTAAAATTGGAGACAAAATAAATCTAGAAAATGATTTAATAGAGATAACATCGATTGAAAAAGTATACACACGAGTACCAACTTACAACTTTGAAGTTAAAACATATCATACATACATGGTTAAATTAATCGACAATGATTTAGTTGTGCATAACAAAGGTTCAACTAACGGTATGGGACACGCCCTTCCTCACTGCTTCGGTGCCAAAACAAAAATTGTAATGGCAGACAGCTCAGAACTCAAAAACATTGAAGATATAAAAGTAAACGATAGAATCAAAGCATTTGATGAGAAAACAGGTGAATATGTAGAAGATGAAATAGTTGGAGTATTTCATGACTCTCCCGAAGAAATGAATGATGAGTTCTACTTAAGAATCAACGATAAACTAGATGTAACGGCTGAACATAGATTATATATAGATAGCGAGTGGAAACCTGCAGGAGAATTGAAGATAGGGGACAAATTTACAGATAAAAACAATGTAAAATCTATAGAAAAAATCATGGAAAGGATTCCAACATTTAATCTGGATTCAAAGACATATAATAACTTTGTTGTATCCGTCGGATCAGATGAATTTATAATAGCTCATAACGATGATATTCAAGAAAAACTGGCCGAACAAGCAACTAACCTTTATCTAATTGATGGATATGGTGAAGGTGTTGAGGGAGACTCTGAAACAACTGTAATATCAAAAGACATTATTGGACAAGATTACCTGATATCAACAGCAAAAGTTGAGGCATTAGCTCTAAAAGTCAAAGATGAAGTATTTTACGAACAAGTCCTCAAAAAAAGCCTAAATCTCGGGTCAGATGTAGAAATAGCAATAGAAGTATACGATGGATTTCAAACACATTTGAGCCTTGAAACAGGAGGAGACCCAAGCACCGCAACATTAGTCTCGTCACAGCAAAGAACTGCGTTGTCATTTGATCCTGCTGACCAAGAGTTTGGAAACATTTATACTCTTAAGATAACATTATATAAGAGCTAAAAAATAGACAAATCTCTTTTTTTCTTTTTTTATCTTATTTTAGTAAAAACTTATATATTAGACACTAATCTTTTAGAAATTATTAAATTGAATTGGTTAGTACTAAATGTCTAAAAGAACACAAAATAAAAAAACTCAAAAAACAATTGCTTCAAAAAGAATTGATAAACTCTTGTTACTTGCAGAAAACAATGCTTTAGAAGGAAAACTAAATCTTTCCAATAGGTATGTTAAGCTTGCAAGAAAAATCTCTATGAAGTATCTTGTACCTATTCCTGTTGAACTAAAAAGACGGTTCTGCAAGCATTGCTACAGTTATCTTCTACCATCAGTAAATAGTCGCTATAGGATAAATAATAAAAGCCTTGTTATTTTTTGTTATAATTGTAATAAATATACGCGTCTTCCTCTTAAAACTAAGAAAAAATAATAATTAATAATTCTTCCGTTACGCTTATATACATTATCGTTTATTAGCCTAACCTACTTTAACCCTTATTAACAGGAGTAAAAAAGTTATGACTACCGTGTATGATGTTCCAGCAAAGGAATTAATCGATGAAGTTGCAAATAAACTAAAAGATGATACAAACATCAAAGTTCCAGAGGAAAATATGTTCTCAAGAACTGGTGTCAGCAGAGAAAACTCTCCAGAAAATCCTGACTGGTGGTATATACGCTGTGCAAGTATCATGCGTAAATTATATGTTAAAAACGTAATTGGAATTGAGCATCTGCGTGCAGAATACGGCGGAAAAAGAAACCGTGGCTCAAAACCACACAAGGCAAGGTCTGGCAGTGGAACAATAGTTAGAAGAGCCATTCAACAACTCGAAGCTGCAGGATACGTTACAAAAATGCGTGGCAAAGGTAGAATGCTTACAGGCAAAGGCCGCTCGTTTATGGATAACATATCATTTGAAGTACAGAAAAAAATCGGCTCTGCATATCCAGGAATTGAAAAATATTAGATTAAATTAGTTGTAATATTTATGGATGAAGAACTTGAAAAACTGAAGAAAAAACGTCTGCAGGAGTTAGAACAGCAAGCTGCTTTTCAAGATAACATGGAAGAGCAGCAGGAAACCCAGAAAAAACAGATGGAGGAACAAAAAAAAGCAATCCTTCGTCAAGTTCTAACACCTAATGCACGTGAGCGTCTGGGACGAATAAAAATGGCTCGTCCTAAGATTGCAGAATCCATAGAAAACCAACTCATAATGATCGCCCAAAGTGGTCGATTAGGTAGTAAGATAGACGACAGGCAGCTACAGATGCTGCTTAAAAAAGTAATGCCCAAAAAAAGGGATATTAAGATTAAAAGAAGGTAAAAAATATGTCAACCCATAAATCACTTGGCAAAAAAATTCGATTAAATAAAGCTACAAATAGTAATAGAAGAGTTCCAGCTTGGATTATGATTAAAACAAACAGACGTTTTACCAGACATCCAAAAACACGTAACTGGCGTAGGAATAAACTTAAAAGAAGTTAAAACGAGGAATTGATTTTTATGGCTGAAGAAATTGAAAGAATATATGTGATTCCACTCAAAAAGACAGGTTACAAGTCAAGCAAAGCAGCACCAACTGCTGTAAAACGTGTCAAATCGTATCTTACAAAGCATATGAAAGTGGAAGAAAAAAACATTTGGATTGATGATTCATTAAATAATGCACTTTGGAGCAGAGGCAAATATAATATGCCAAGTAAAATCCGTGTCAAAGCTGTAAAATTTGACGACGGCGTTGTAGAAGCATATCTTCCAGAACTTACGTTTAAGAAATCACGTCGTGAACTTTTAAAAGAAGAACGTGAAAAGAAAGAACCAATTCTTAGAAGAGAAGAAATGGAAGCAGAAGAAGGCGAAGGTGAGGACTCAGGAACAGAGGATTATGAAATGGTTCCAACAGCCGACGGTGATGTAAAACTTAAGAAGAAAAAAACTGCAAAAGACAAAGAAGATAAAGAAGACAAAGAAAAAACAAAAGAAAAACCAGAGACCAAAAAAGAAGACAAAAAGGACACAAAAAAAGAAAAGACCGCTAAAAAGCCTGAGAAAAAAGAAGAAAAGAAAGATCCCAAAAAAACAGCTGAGAAAAAATCTGCAGAGAAAAAAGAAACAAAATCTTCTAGCAAGAAATCTTCAACTAAATCCTCTTCCAAGTCTAGTTCTACTAAGAAAAAGACAGCAGATAAGAAAGAGTAAAAGTGGTAATAATTTATGCTTCAACGTCTGGATTTTTTTGAAAATCCTAATATTGGTGTTTTCTGTAAAGTAAATGATAAAGTAGGCTTTATTAGAAAAGGTCTTCAAAAGAAAATCAAGCAGAAAGTTGTTGAAACTCTTGAAATAGATCTTATCGAGCTGAATATTGCAGATGCAACAATTGTAGGTTCTCTTTTAAGCATTAATTCTAAAGGTGCTGTTCTTTGTGATTTTGCAGAAAAAAGCGTTATAGAATTGGTTGAGTCCGCGGGATTTAAGACATGTGTTATTGATGACAAAATAAATGCTGCAGGAAACGATATTTTAGCAAATGATAAAGGATGTCTTGTTCACTCGGGTTTAAAGAAAAGCTCTATTGAAAAGATAAAAAACACTCTTGATGTTCCTGTAAAAAAGGGAAAGATTGCAGATCTTCCAACAGTTGGTATGTGTGCTGTTGTAACAAACAAGGGTTGTTTGTGTCATCCAAAGGCAACTGATGAAGAAAAAAGTGTTTTGGAAAAGCTTTTCGAGGTGCCTGTTATGATTGGTACTGTAAATCACGGTAGTCCTGTTATAGGCTCAGGCCTTGTTGCAAATACTAAAGGTGCAATAATTGGTAGTAAAACAACAGGAATTGAGATGGGCCGGATAGAAGAAGCACTTGGATTTTTAGATTAATTATTATTTATTTGGCTTTATTTAATCAAAAGATTTATAAATACAACACATATTAATAAGACTAATAATATAATATTGTGGTTGATAATATGTCTCAAGGTAAAAAATATAAATTCACAGATCAGGACGAAAAGGTCGTAAAAATATTCCAGGAGCTTGGAATGCCTAGAAACCTTGCTAAAACCTTGATGTATATAAGTCAGGTTGAAGAGTGCAGAAGTGCAGAAATAGAAAAAAGTGCAAATCTTCGTCAACCTGAAGTAAGCATTGCAATGCAAGAGCTTCAAAAGAAAGGTTGGATAACCAGACGTGATCTTAAAAAGAAAGGCAAAGGCCGTCCAGTTCATATTTACAGTCTCAGCAATCCAATTGATGAGATAATTAAGAATTTTGAAGAAGAAAAAATCCAGGAGATAAATGAGATAAAACAGGATTTAAACGATCTTAAAAAGATTCTAAGCGATTACTGATCTTTTTTTACTCTTTTTTTTCAAAAAAGCTTTATATATAGTTTTAACTTCACAATTGTTATTATCTAGTTTATAGGATTGGTTGCACAGAGAATATGCAGAATAGACAAATATTTTCGATTGTAATAGTTGCAATGTTTCTTGCATCTCTTGGAGTCTTCATAGGTTTATCAGGTAGCCCTGATACTTCTCCAAGTAGCAATAATGGTAGCAGTATTGATACTAATTCTACTGTTTTAATTGAATTATTTGTGTATAGTGGAGATTGTGGTAGCTGTGAAGATGCATTAGAACGACTTGAAGAAGATATCCTTCCGGTTTATGGAGATAATATTACAAATATTACTTATCCTGTAGATACTAAGGGTAATTATGAAGAAAATTATGAAAAGTTCCAAGATTATGGTTTTACTTTAACACCAGGCATGGTTATTAAAAATACCTCAGGCAATGATGAACCAAGCATTTTTCCTTATGCAGATATTATAAATAAAGAAGAAAGACTTATAGAAAAAGCAATTGAAAAACGTCTTACAAATACTACATTTACTCCACCAGTAAATACTACCGGCGGTAATGGGTCTAAAGGAGGCGCTATTCTTGATACACCATTTGGAGAAATAGATTTATCTGATTATTCGCTGCCTGTTTTAACAGTTGTACTCGGGGGAATTGACAGTGTTAATCCGTGCTCTTTTTTTGTTTTATTATTTCTTTTAAGTATACTCATATATACAAAATCTCGCAAGAGAATGATTCTTATTGGAAGTATCTTTATTTTCTTTTCAGGCTTTATTTATTTTTTGCTAATGACTGCGATTTTAAATGTTATTTTAATATCTGCACAGCAGCTAATAATTGCGCTTATCGCAGGAGTTATCGCAATTATATTTGGTGCGCTTAACATAAAGGATTTCTTTTTCTTTAAAAAAGGACCTTCCGCAAGTATTCCGGATAGCCAAAAACCAAGATTGTATAAGCAGATGAGAAACCTTGTAAAAGTAACATCTGTTCCTTCTCTTATAGCAGGAACAATAATTCTTGCTTTTAGTGCAAATACAGTTGAGCTCTTGTGCTCTTTTAATTTGCCTTTTATTTATACTACGATTCTTACATCTTATAATCTTTCAAGCTTTGATTATTATCTATATATCTTTGCTTATAATCTTGTATATATAATACCGCTTTTAGTTATAGTATCAGCGGTAGTAATTACAATGGGCCGCTGGAAACTAAGTGAATTTCAAGGACGAATGCTCAAGTTGTTTTCAGGTATTATGATATTTGCCTTGGGTGAGATACTCTTACTTAATCCAAATATGCTTTCGAATTTCTTTGTTGCAATAGCAATTCTTTTATTCAGCCTTACGGCTACGTTTATTGTTTATATTATATCTAAAACATCTAGTGGAAATGAATTTGATGAAGCTAAGTAATTTTTATTCTGCACCATCCGGTTGAAAATATGTTAGATCTATTTTACCCCAGTCATCATAGTCTCCAATACCATGGCTTCCATCTGAATAATCCAGTATGGAATAAGTGTATCTGTAGTTCATAACTGATTTATAATTTTTGAAAAGCAATCTTTGCAGACTCCATGGAAATCTCATTAGTTGGTTGTCACAGCCGAATGGTTTGCATATGTGAATGCCAAGAGTATGTCCTAGCTCATGTAGCATTATACATGCATGGTGAAATGCACTGCGTTCCTTGAAAGCCTTAATAGATATGATATATGAATTTAGCCCGGGGTTGTAATATTTAATAATTGGATTTTCACCAGGAAATTCTAATCCTTTTATTGGAAATGTATCATATACATAAATTGCGTATCTAAACACTCCTCTTCTCCAGTTGTCTTGGTCGTTATGAAGGAAATAGTCCTTATAATAATCTCTTTCTTCTCCAAACCATAATAGTGAATCAAATGGAATTACTTCTCCCCCACCCATGCATCCATCGTCTATGTGAAACATAATATTTCTTTTTGCATAGGTTTGATAAACCATTATTCTTGAGATTTCTGGAACAAAAAAATCATCAATCCCTGGTTCTGTTTCCATATGATCCAGCTCAACAAAAATGTCTTGATGATAGGGGTCTGAATCCCAATTAGATACCAAGTATTCTTCATAGTTATTAAGCCCGTCTTGTTCGGGGTCTATTTCTTTATGATTGTCATATGTGAATGGATCATATTGCCATTTCCATTCCCAGTACAAAGGAATATTGTCCTCGTCATCATCTCTTTCTGAATCATCTGCTAAAGGATTGGTATGGTAAACATTTTCTTCGTACCATTTAGGAATACCATCAGAATCTGGGTCAATTACGTCTATTGAAAAACATATTTCAAAGTCTCTTTCAAATTCATAAAAACTTTCATCGTCACAACCATTAAAATGACCATAGCCACTCTTATCACCTAACTGGTCATCACCTGTCCAATATCCCGTATATGTATCATACAGGATTTCTGAAGATCCAATCCCTTTTTTGTTGTCTATATCACATAATTCATATGAATCATTTACAATTTCATAAACCTCAAAATTAATTTTTATATATCTTTCGCATGGGGAACCTAGGTTTATTCTAAAATTTGAAAAATTATATCTAGAATCTATTGTGAAATCGAGTTCAGAAGGCAAACAACTTGCGTTTACTATAAGCAAAAATGAATGATTTGTAAATTCTTGTACAAATTCTAAATAGTTACAACTTTTTATTTCAAGAGAAACTGATTCCGAATATGTACATGTCTTTATTTGTGCATTAACATTAAAAGCAGTTAAAATAAATGCTAAACATGTTAGAAAAATAACTATTTTATTAAACTTCATAATATAAAACCCCAGGTATGTAAAATAGAATTTGATATTTATATATTATCACCTAAAATATTACCATATAATTTATAAGTAGTAATTCTTTGACATTTTTTATTCTGAAGAGTAGGATGGAAACATTATATGACTAAGTATGACCAAATTGCATTCGAAAAAAAATGGCAGAAAAAGTGGCAAGATGAAAAGATATATCATTTTAACTTCGAATCGAATAAAAAACCCTACAGTATAGATGTTCCACCTCGTTATGCCTCGGGGCCACTTCATGCAGGCCATGCCGTTCATTACACTCATATTGATTTTGCTGCAAGATACAAGCGTATGCGCGGCTTTGAAGTCTTTTTCCCACTATGCTTTGATGTAAATGGAATTCCAATCGAAGAACGTGTTGAGCGTGCGAGAGGAATTACTAGAAAAGATATAGACAGACACGAATTTACAAAACTATGTTCTGATTTTGCAAATAAAAATATCAAGACTATGATCGATCAATTTATCCTCCTTGGAGAAAGTATGGATCCTAGCATCTATTATCAAACAGATGCCGAGTACTACCGCCGTCTTACTCAGATAAGTTTTATAGAGCTTTTTGACAAAGATTTAATCTACAAGGGAAAATTCCCTGTAAACTGGTGCCCACGATGTATGACTGCAATGGCAGATGCAGAAGTAACATACACAGACCGAGAAACTAAACTAAATACAATTAAGTTCTATTTCAAAGAAAAACCATCAGAAAATATCCTAAAGTATCATGGAGTCGGAAAAGACGATAAAGGGATTTATGTAGAAATCGCAACAACAAGACCTGAAATGCTTCCAAGCTGTCAAATAGTAGCCGTTCATCCAACAGATGAGAGAGCACCATGGCTTGTTGATCAAGTTCTTATTGTCCCAGTTTTTGGAAAAGAAGTAAAAATCGTAGAAGACGATGCCGTCGATCCTGATTTTGGCTCAGGTGTTGTAATGATATGTACCGTAGGAGACAAAGAGGATTTGAACTGGGTTTTCAAATACAAACTCCCAATTGAAATGAGTATCAACGAAGAAGGCTGCATGACTGGTATTTGTGGTAAATACAAAGATATGAAAATAAAAGATGCAAGAGAAAAAATAATTTCTGATATGAAAAAAGAAGGACTCTTGCTAAAATCAATGCCTCTCGATCAAAACGTAGGAGTCTGCTGGCGCTGTAAAACACCTGTTGAATTTGTAAATGCAGAGCAATGGTTCCTTAAAACCACTGATTTTAAAAAACTTGTACTTGACAAATCAGATGAGATGAACTGGTACCCAGAATACATGAAAGTAAGACTTGAAGAGTGGGTAAATAGCCTTGAGTGGGACTGGGTAATATCGCGTCAACGCTACTTTGCAACACCAATTCCTTTATGGGAATGTGAAGAATGCAAAGAAGTAGTCCTTGCAAAAAAAGAAGATTGTTATATCGATCCAACTATTGACAAACCGCCTGTTGATAAGTGTCCAAAATGTGGTGGAAAACTTGTAGGCTGCGAGGATGTTTTTGACACATGGATGGACTCAAGCATATCGCCGCTTTACAATACTTTTTGGCATCGTGATGATAAGAAATTTGAAAAACTCTATCCCATGAGTGTTCGTCCACAATCACATGATATAATTCGAACATGGGCGTTTTATACTATTCTTAGATGCACACTTATCACAGGAGACAAGCCCTTTGAAGATATCATGATGGGTGGATTTATTCTCTCAGAAGATGGAACACCAATGCATGCAAGCCTTGGAAATGTAATTGACCCGATAAAAATAATAAAAGAATTTGGCTCTGATGCCTTTCGTTGCTATGCAGCATCCTGTGCACTTGGGGAGGATAATCCTTTCAGAAGAAAAGACGTAGTTCGGGGGTCAAAGATACTTAGAAAGCTCTACAATGTTCAGCAATTCATAATAAACATAGTAGGAGATGAAAAACCCGAAAAAACAGATCTTATTGATATCGATAAATGGATTCTTACAAAATACAGCAAACTTATAAAAAAAGCAACAAAGCAGATGGACGTGTTTGACTACAGCCAGACAATGAAAGATGTTGAGTATTTCCTCTGGCATGAAGTAGCAGATCACTATCTTGAGATGATTAAATCAAGCGTTCATGAAGGAAAAAACACGGATAGCATAAAATACACGCTTTACACACTTGGTCTTGGGACACTCAAGCTCTTTGCGGTATTCTTCCCACATTTAACAGAAGAAATATATCAAAACTTTTACAAACAGTTTGAAGGAGATAAAAGCATACATCTATCAAGTTGGCCCGAAGTAATTATTGAGGACTCTTCAAAAGAAAAAGCAGGAGAAAACGTTAAGAATTATATACAACAAGTTCGCAGTTGGAAAAGCGAGCAAGGAATAGCACTAAACGCTCCTATAAAAGCACTTTCAACATATGCTTCAAAAAAATATATTGATAGCATTAAAACAAGTGATTTTATCATCAAATCAACTTTGAAATATCCAGATAATCATGAGTTTATAGTAGGAAAACCCAAAGTTGAAGAAAAAATAATAAGCATCAAACCAGTTTTTGCAAAAATAGGCCCAAATCTAAAAGCCGATGCCAAAAAGTTTGTTGCTTGGATAAAACAAAACAATGATGAAATTATTAAAACAATAGGTGAAAAAGGGGACATATCTCTTTCAGACATCTCAGGGATAAATGTGGATTCAAAAGAAAAAATACTTGTAGATGGATACATAAAAGTAGAAAAAGAAATAAGTGTAAAAGGAAAAGATAGTCACATACTTTCTTTTGATGAATTCTACCTCGAGGTTAAAAATTAATAAATTTTTCTTTTTTTCTCGATACCTATTTAAATAAGCTTTTAATTTAGCCCGACCAGTGATTTATTATGGTAGATACAAAATCATCAAAAAATGAAGCTAAAGTAATGAACCGATGGATAGTCGTAATTGGGGCTATAATGATTCAAGTAGCACTTGGTGCTATATATGCATGGAGTGCATTTGCAACTCCTTTAAAAGGAGTTCTTGCATCAGAGGGCGTTGAAGCAATTGCAAGTGAATTTGCTTTTAGTGCAACTGAAACTCAGGCAATTTTTGCAGCAGGCCTTGCAACATTTGCAGTATTTACAATAATTGGTGGAAGACTTTCAAAAAAATATGGTCCACGAAATATTGCACTTCTAGGCGGTGTACTACTTGGATTAGGTTATATAATTGCAAGTTTTGTCGGCGCAAGTTTTCCAATGAAACTGATCTCGCTTGGAATTATTGGGGGTGCTGGTATTGGTCTTGCGTATGTTGTACCTATTGCGGTAGGTGTAAAATGGTTCCCAGATAAAAAGGGACTTGTATCTGGTCTTGCGGTGGCAGGATTTGGTTTTGGTGCATTTGTTTGGATACTTCTTGCAAATCCACCAAGTATTCTAGGTTTTAATGGTTTGATCACCCAGCAAGCAGGTCAATTTGCTTATACAATTGCAAATGTCGATATGGCTTTTAGAGTATATGGAATATTATTCTTAGTTTTAGTGATAATTGGATCTCTAGTGATGGTCAACCCTCCAAAAGGATGGAAGCCAAAAGGATGGAAGCCATCAAAAGGAGAAGAGGAAAACGACAAAAAGAATTCTTTAATGCCAAAACAGATGCTTAATACAAGACAATTCTATCTTCTTTGGATGATGTTTCTTATTGGTGCTCTTGCAGGTTTAATGGTTATAGGTAATATCAAAATATTTGCAGAAGGAGCTGATGGTTTTCAAAGATTTGGATTCAGCCAGATCGATGCAGAAAGCTTTGCAATAATTGGTGCTGCGATATGTCTACCTATCTTTAACGGCCTTGGAAGAATTATATGGGGTAAAGTATCAGATAATATAGGACGTAAAAAAGCACTTATTGCAATGTGTGTGTTCCAAGGTGTTATGATGCTTGCTTTTTATTATACAACTGTCAATCCTTTGTTCTTCTTTGTTGCAGCAGCATTAATTGGATTTAACTTTGGTGCAAACTTCGCATTGTTCCCGGCAGCAACAGCAGACAGTTTTGGTTCAGAAAACGTGGGTCTAAACTATGGTTTTGTATTCACATCCTATGGTGTAGGTGGGATTGTAGGGCCAATTCTTGCAGGCATGGTAAAAGATGCTGGACTGAGTTTCCTATATGCATTCATTCCTGCAGCAATTCTGTGTTTCGTTGCAGCAGGTCTTGCAATAATCTACAAACCGCATGTTGAGAAATAATCTTATTTCTCACTTTTTTATTTCTTTTTTTAAATTGGGGGTTTTTTATGGAAAAAGTAACAATTGAGTCTCTTAAAGAGTCCAACAAAAAGTTTGCTTCTAAGAATGCTTCCGAGCTTAAAAAACATGTAGCAGGTCAAGATCCAAAATTAATAGTTCTTACTTGTGCTGATTCACGTGTCGTACCTGAGTTTATCTTTGATAAAAAGATAGGTGAGATATTTGTTGTAAGGGTCGCAGGAAATGTAGCATTTGGCCCTAGCGTAATTACTTCTTTAGAATATGCTGTAGGTCATCTAAAACCAGACATTCTTTTAATCCTTGGTCATACTAATTGTGGTGCTGTAAAAGCCGCGGAAGAATGTACAGAAGAGTGTGGAGAATTATTAAACGAGGTTAAAAAAGGTTTTAATCTTAATTCAAATCATGTTATTGGAAACTTAAAACGTCAATTCGAGCTTCTTCCTGGCAGAAGTACAATTATTTCAAAAGCAATATCTGAAGGAAAAATAAAACTAGTTGCAGGAATTTATGATCTTCAAACAGGTCTTGTAAAGTTTTTCTCAGATTTCGATTAATTGGTAATTACTACTTCCAAGCCCTATTTCCTCACCGTATTTTATTTGTTTAAATGGACTTACATTATTTTCTTTTTCAAATATGTCTGGTTTTATATCATGAACCAGATCTAAACTTGCTTTGTCGATTGCTACAGGGTCATCAGATACAAGGTATCCTATATCTGGGCATATCTCAGGCCCGGCTCCTGGGTCGCAGTCACATCCTTTTGATATCCGGTTCACATCATTTAGATATAAAACATTTTTATCTTTTACACATGCATAAGCTGCACAGGCTAAAAGATACTGCAAATCTTTGTCTTGATTTATAATTGCGCCTTCTTTGCAGTTTTCAACACATACTCCACAGCCAAAACAACTCTTAAGTGATATGTCCCATTCATTGTCTTTAACGCTTATTGCATCGAATGGACATACTTCAGCGCATATTCCACAATATGTACATTTATCTTTTTTATATGAGGGTCTGCTTGCATGGTGCATTTTTCTCTTTGTTTCTTTTGTAACACCACCCATTCCAAAGTTTTTAATTGCACCACCCACGCCTGTTGCAATATGTCCTTTTACATGAGAAAAGGCAAAAACACAGTCTGAATTGTATAGTGTTTCTCCTACTTCATAATCATGATCTTCAAAACTAACATTTATTCCTTTATCATCTATTACTATATCTACACCAAGTTTGTTGAAACCATGTATTTTAGCTAGTTCTTTTGAACCTTCTATAGTGTTTCTAAGGGCATTGTATGCAACTGTTGTGTCGTAGAGGAAAGGTTTTCCTTTTTTTTCTAAAAGTTTGTTTACTACTTTTCCAACTGTTTTAGGTCTTGGAAAATACTTATTGCCTTTTTCTCCCATGTGTAGTTTGAAAGGATATTTTTTCCCTTCAAAGCTTGAAAGGTCAAAATTGTCAAGTGCTTCACTGATCTTTGTTTCATCTGTAAAAAATACTACTTTTTTCATCCTATTTTTTTCTCCCATTTTTTGACATTTATGACTTTTCCAAGACTTCCGCTTGTTTTTATTTCTTCTCTTATTCTGTCTTCGTGTTCTTTTACATCAAGTGCTCTATTTGCTATTTCTTGTGCTATTTCTTGAGGTACTACTACAACTCCCGAATCGTCCCCTATTATCCAGTCACCAGCCCTTATTTTTTGATTTCCACAGTTTATTTCTGCACCTATTTCTCCAAGTCCTTTTGGCTCTCCTGCATTTGATGCAACATGTCTGCTGAATACTGGTAAATTGATTTTTATAATGTCGTCCAGGTCTCTTATCGCACCGTCTATTACCACCCCTGCGAGTTTCTTTTGTTTGGCGCTGTGGGTTGCAAGCTCGCCCCATATAGCTGTTTTACCGCCGTTTACATCCACGACTATTACTTCCCCAGGTTTTGCCTTGTCGATTGCTTCCACAGGTTTTGCCCAGTCTCCATCAATTGTTCGAACGGTTAATGCTTGACCCACCATGTGAAAACCTAGTTTTACAGGTCTAATATCAGCCATTGCTCCCATTTTGTGCATTGCATCAGATATATTTGGTGTTGATACAAGTGAGAATGCTTTTTTAAGCTCTGTTTTATCATATTTTTTGAAAAGCTCGGTTTTTATTATTTTTTTATCAAGAATTGATTTTTTTATCTGTTTTGTAGCAGAGCATACATCTTTTGCTTTTGTTATTGCGCCACCGACGATTATGATACTTGCTCCTGATTTTATCATCTCAGGTGCTGTTTCGCTGTTTATTCCTCCTGCAACAGCTACTGGTATTTTTGTGTTTTTTACTATTTTTTTAAGGATTTCAGTAGGTGTTTTCCCGGTCATCTGTTCATCGATTCCAACATGCATGCATAGGTAGTCTACACCTATTTTTTCTAACTGTTGTGCCCTTTTTACTTTATCTTTGACACCGATTAAGTCAATCATTATTTTTGAGCCGTATTTTCTTGCGGATTTTACAGAATCTGCTACGGTGCTGTCATCTGCAGCACCAAGTATTACGACAATATCTGCACCAGCTTTGCTTGCCATTTCTGTTTCAAAGGCGCCTGTATCCATTGTTTTCATGTCAGCAACAATTGTTTTGTCCGAGAATTTTTCTTTGAGTTGCCGTATAATCTCCATTCCTTCAGATTTTATTAGTGGTGTTCCTGCTTCTAGAAAGTCTGCTCCACCTTTTATTGATTCTTTTGCAATAAGAACTGCTCTATGAGCGTTAAGTAAATCTAATGCTACTTGTAGTATTGGTTTCATTAAAAAAGGGAATGAATAACTCTTTATTTAAAGGATGTTGCTGGTTATAGTTCTGTAAAGTTGCCTGTTTTTTCACAGGTTTTTATTATGTCCCATGGGCCTGTTGCAATTCCGATTAAATTTTCTTTTCCTAGACTCATTTCATCTATAGATTTTATTGCAAACAAAAACAATCCTTCTGTTTTATTGTTCTTATGGAGTTTTACATATCCATACGATATATTATATGGGTCAATGTTTGTAATAGATATTCCACTACTTCCGCCATCAACGATTTCGTATTCTTCTATATTTTCACTGTTTTCGTACCACTCAACTATGTCTGATATTTCTGAATCTGCGGCATAGAAAGTTTTGTTTAATTGTGAGCTGACATTTACTATATCCCAAATAGTGCTATTTGTATAAGTTGCCAATTCCAGATCGGGAAATAAAGGATATGGTGTGTTTTTGTTTATGCTTTCATTTGAACTATTTGTAATTAAAAAAGCTGATAGTAGGATAATGACTATTATAAGACCTATTACAATCCTTGTTATATTTTTATCCATATTTATCTACATCCCATTTTTTTATCTTACAAATATCTTATTAATTTTTAACTCTTTTGTTCTTAAAAGAAAACATTTATACAAAAACATTATTCTTATCTTTTAAGATGAAATCAGCAGAGGCTTGTAATTTTCATAAAAGATCTTCAGAAGACTTTGATGATTTCATAAAAAAACTAGAGTTACAGGCAATTGAGACCGCAGAAGAAAGAATACCTCTATATTTAAAAGCAGGTGTAAAAGAGGCAGATATAATACTTGATGTTGGTTGCGGCTCAGGTATGGTAACAAGAGATATTGCTCATCTTACAAAAGGAAAAGTAGTTGCAGTTGATGGCTCGGGTGAAATGATAGAAGTTGCAAGGGAAGTATTAAAAAATTACAGTAATGTTGATTTTAAGAAAGAAAATGCTGAGAATTTTTCTTTCAAAGATAACACATTTGATATAGTCACATGCAATCTTTTTCTTATGTGGGTTGACAATCCTCAAAAAGTTGTAAATGAGATGGCTCGTGTTACAAAACCCGGCGGCATTGTTCTTGCTTCATTGGAACCCGATTATGGTGGTAAGCTTCATTACCCGGAAAACCCACGTGTTGATAGAATTTTTGCAGGAGAAGCAATTAAAAAACGTGGTGGTGATCCCCATATTGGCCGTAAACTCCGTCTTTTATTTGTAAGAGCTGGTCTTGAAACTCAAGTGGGCATTGGTAATAATCGTATCTGGAGTTGCGCTGAAGATAAAGCATATTATCATCATGCTCGTGATTTTTATATCAAAGCTTTAAAAGATTCGGGTCTTTCTCAGGAGGAAATAGACTCTTGGGAGTTTGATTATCTTAAATCTCTTGATGAAGGAGTACAGTTGAATTTTTTCCCACAATTTTATGCGATTGGAAAGAAACCAGAGCCTTTATAACCAACTGTAAAATTTCGTTTTTGATTAATAATGCCTGCAAAGATTATAGATGGTAAAAAAATTGCTGAAAAAATCCATGAAGACGTTTCAAAAGAAATAAATCAACTTTATAACAAATATGATATAAAACCCAATATTGTATCAGTCGTTGTAGGTGATAATAAAGAGTCAAATCTTTATCTTAAAATAAGAGATAAAGCCTGTCAAAAAGTAGGTATTTCTTCTTCTCATGTAAGCCTTCCAAATGATATATCTGAAGAAGATTTGATAAAAAAAATAAAGGAATTAAACAAGGATAATTCAGTACACGGTGTTTTAATTCAAATGCCTCTCCCAAATCATATTTCTTCAAGTAAAATTTTTGAAGTATTAAACCCTCTCAAAGATGTTGAAGGTTTTACTCCTAGTAATATGGGTCGTATGCTTCTTGGTGATGAGTTTATAGTGCCATGTACGCCTCTTGCTGTTTTAAAGATACTAGAGCATGAAAAAATTGATTTAAAAGGTAAAGACATAGTAATTGTAAATCATAGTACAGTTGTAGGAAAACCTCTTACTGCTCTTTTTCTTAACAGAGATGCATCTGTATCAACGATTCATGTTTTTACAAAAGACTTAAAATCTTATACAAAAAATGCCGACATCCTTGTGTCTGCTACCGGTGTTGCAGGAATCATTAAAAAAGAACATGTAAAGCAGGATTCTTTCGTAATAGATGTGGGAATCATTCAAACCAAAAGTGGTGTTACAGGTGATGTAGCGGATATTGTAAGCGACGTTGCAACTAGAATCACACCGGTTCCAGGCGGTGTTGGTCCTGTGACTGTTGCTTGCTCACTTGTAAATATGGTTAAAACATTTAAGAATTGTATAAATTAGTTTTATGCTTCACTTTTGCCAAACATATAACTTCCAAGTGAAAGTAGCACAGCACATATGACTAAGACCACGGATAAATCCACTAATGGCGGTAGTACTGTAGCTTCTGATCCAATTAGACTTCCCCTTAGTCCATCTACCATGTAAAATAATGGATTAAAAAATGCAATGTTTTTTAATAATTCATTTTGTGCCACTGGGAAAAATGCAGATGATAAAAGTAACAGTGGCATCATAACTAGGTTCATTATTATTGGAAATGATTGAAAATCATTCATTTTAGATGCAAGTATTAGCCCAAAACCTACTGCTGTAAAGGACATTAGTATCATAAAAATTATGCCTAGTATTGCACCTGATACGCTTTGTATGGGCATACCTATGAATATTGCAATTAAAAGAATTAAAAATCCTTGTATAAGTGCTGTTGTAGCACCGCCAAGTGTTCTACCTATCGTAATTGATAATCTACTTACAGGCGCAACAAGTACTTCTTGTAAAAAACCAAATTGTTTGTCCCAAAGTATTGATACTCCTGTAAACATGCTTGAAAAAATAATTGACATTGAAACAATACCTGGTGCAAAAAAATGCAGATAGTCTCCTTCAAGTCCTCCTATTGTAAGAGTCCTGAATCCTGATCCTAGAATAAATAGGAAGAGTAATGGTTGTACAACACTTACAAGCAGACGGCTTTTTGAACGGACAAATCTTTTCATTTGTCTAAGCCACATAACATATACCGCTTGTATGTCTACTATCTTCATTTTTATCTTCTCCCTCTTGAAAATCTGGGATGCATAAACATGGTATCTGTTTTTCCTTCTTCGTTGCTTATTGTGCGGCCTGTATATGAAATGAATACATCATCTAAAGTGGGTTTTCTAACACTGATTGATTTTATTTTAATATCATTTTTTTGAGCTATTTCAATTATAATTGGTATTTTTTCATCGCCTTTTTCAGTACCAATCTTAAGATCGTTTTCATGTTGTTTTATGTTGCTTGCCCATTTTTCTTTCTCAATTATTCCTTTCAGTTTTGATAATTTGTCACAAGAAAGCGTTATAACATCTTTTCCAATTGATGTCTTTAGATTATTTAAATTGTCTATTACAAGTATTTTGCCTTTATCTATTATTGCTACACGGTCGCATAAGAAATCTGCTTCGTCCATGTAATGGGTAGTTAGAAAAATAGTTGTTTCTTCTTCTTTGTTCATTTTTTTAACATAGTCCCATATAGATCTTCTTGTTATTGCATCAAGGCCTAACGTTGGCTCATCTAAAAACAAAACTGTTGGATAATGCATTAATCCTCTCGCAATTTCCAGTCTTCTTTTCATCCCGCCTGAATAGTTTTTAACTAAAACATCTCTTTTTTCTTCAAGATCCACTAGTTTTAATACTTCATCTATTCTTTTTTTCCTGTTTGCTTTTTTAAGTCCATACATTCTAGCATGATACTCTAAATTTTCTTCCCCAGTAAGATCTGTATCCAGGGCAGGCTCTTGAAAAACAATTCCTATGTTCTGCCTTACTTGATTTCTTTTTTTTACGATATCGTGGCCTGCAATTGTTGCATTTCCTTGAGTTGGATTAAGAAGTGTTGTTAGCATTTTGATAGTTGTTGTTTTTCCAGCGCCGTTGGGACCTAAAAAACCAAATACCTCTCCTTTCTTGACAGAGAACGAAATATTGTCTACCGCTGTTAGTTTTTTGAATTTTTTTGTAAGACTATCGACCTTTATTATCTCCAAAGTTGTAATGCTCCTTTTCTTCAGTTTTTTTGAATATTTGCTTATTTAATAAATGTATCCTATTTTTTTAATAATCAAAGGGTTTTTATCCTATGGTTCATTGAGAGGTTCTTTGTTTATGGATTTCTATTCAGAGATACTTGGGCTTATTCTTTCAAATAAAATTAAAGGTAAAGAAGAGCTTCACAAAACAAAAATTCGTCTTTGTAAAAAATATAAAATTAGTGCTATTCCTGCGGACAGTGAAATCCTTGCAAGAATTCCTGATGATTTTTCAGAAGAAGAAAAAGAATTAGCTACGTCTATTCTTCGTAAAAAAGCAACTAGGAGTATATCTGGTGTTGCAGTGGTTGCTGTGATGACTAGTCCTGCGGAGTGTCCTCATGGTCTCTGCATACCATGTCCTGGTGGACCTAATTCAGGCACTCCTCAAAGTTACACAGGTCATGAGCCTGCTGCACTCCGTGCAAGTTTAAATGATTTCGACCCTTTCCTTCAGACTACAAATCGTATTAAACAGTTAAAAGCAATTGGGCATCCTGTCGATAAAATTGATTTTATTGTAATGGGTGGTACTTTTACAGCACGAGATCCTTTTTATCAGGATTGGTTTATAAGAAGATGCTATGATGGTTTGAATAATTTTGATTCAAAATCGCTAGAGGAAGCAAAGCTTTTGAACGAAAAAACCGAAAGTCGCTGTATAGGTCTTACTGTTGAGACTCGCCCTGATTGGTTTAGACTGCGTCATGCAGATATGGCTCTTTTGTGGGGTGCAACGCGTGTCGAGCTTGGTGTACAAAGTGTTTTTGATGATTTGTTGTATAATATAAATCGAGGTCATACTGTTGCAGATTCAGTCCTTGCTACAAGAATTGCAAAAGACTCTGGTTTTAAGGTTTGTTTTCATCTTATGCCGGGGCTTCCTGGTTCAGATTTTGATAGAGATGTAGAATGTTTTGAGACTGTTTTTGAAGATGATAGATTTAAACCTGATATGATTAAAATTTATCCTACACTTACAATTGATAATACAAAACTTTTTGATATGTGGAAAAAGGGAGAGTACAATCCATTGAGCAATCAGGAAGGTGCAAGGCTTGTAGCACGCCTTAAAACAATTGTTCCTGAATGGGTTCGTATACAAAGAATCCAAAGAGATGTACCTTCACAATTTATAGACGCAGGTGTTGATAAGAGTAATCTAAGGCAAATAGTAGAAGAGGAAATGAAGAAAAACAATTGGTCCTGTAGATGTATCCGCTGTCGCGAGTTAGGTCATAAGAGCTTAAAGGAAAATATATCCTTTTCAGAAGAAGATGTTTCTATATCTGCTGAGTATTATAATGCAAGTGATGGCGAAGAGGTATTCATCTCCCTTGTAGATAGAAAAAATAATGCATTGGTAGGATACTTAAGACTTCGTGATATTTCTAATTCACACCGATTTGAGCTTTCAGAAAATCCTTGTATGATAATACGTGAACTAAAAGTAGTTGGAAGGGAACTGGCGATTGGTAAAAAATCAAAGAAAGGTTTGCAACACAAAGGTTATGGAAAAGAGCTTATATCTGAGGCTGAAAGAATTTGCAGGGAAGAATATGATAAAAAACGTTTGTTTGTATTAAGTGGTGTTGGTGTTAAAGAGTATTATCGAAACCTAGATTTTAAAGATAAAAACATCTATCTTATGAAAACACTAAAATAATAGTCTTTATTGTTTAAAAAATAAGAAATGCAATCGGTTTTTAAATTACTTAATAAAAAAATACAAGATCATCTACAATCTCAAGGTATTGTAGAGCCTACAGAGCCTCAGAAGAAATCTTTTGAGCATCTAATAAAAGGAGAAAATATTCTCTTAATAGCTCCTACAGGGCTTGGAAAAACTGAATCTGCATTACTTCCTATATTTCATAATTTTTTAAGACTCAAAGAAGAAAAACCAGAAATTTTTGACAAAAATAAGAAAGGATTCTTTATTTTGTATATAACACCACTTCGTGCTCTAAACAGAGATATGCTTAGAAGAACAATTGAGATGGGAAAAAAACTAGGAATTGAAATCTCTGTTCGACATGGTGATACTTCTCAAAGTGAACGCGCAAAGCAATCTAGAAATCCTCCAGATATGCTCATCACAACCCCTGAGACTTTTCAGATAATGTTTACTGGCAGGCGTCTTAGAAAACACTTAGGATCTGTCAGATGGGTTGTAGTAGATGAAATTCACGAGCTTGCAGGTGATGAACGTGGTGCTCAATTATCTGTTGCAATGGAGAGATTATATGAACTTACAATTGAAAAGAACCATATCTTTCAAAGAATTGGGCTTTCTGCAACAGTTGGAACGCCTTTAGAAGTTGCACGTTTCTTAGGTGGTTTTGAAAAAAATGATTTTAGGCCTGTAAAAATAATTGAAGTCGATGTTACAAAATTAATTGATATAAAAGTTGAAATGCCCTCTGTTAAAAAAACAGATTATGCTAGTGCTAAAAAGCTTAAGATTGAGCCTTTTTCTTTTGCATCGCTTAGAAGATCTAAGGAAATAGTTGATAAACATGTCTCGACTCTTCTTTTCATAAATACACGTGATGGTGCAGAGATTCTTGCTTCACGTTTTCATCTTTGGCAGAATAATTTTAAAATTGGTGTTCATCATGGTTCACTTTCTAAAATTGCAAGAATAGAAGCAGAAGATGATTTTAAGAAAGGAAAATTAAAATCGCTTATATGCACGTCTTCTCTTGAATTAGGAATTGATGTAGGAAGTACTGATTTTGTAATACAATATAGTTCGCCAAGGGAAGTAAAAAGAATACTTCAAAGAGTAGGACGCTCGGGCCATAAGATAGGTAAAACTTCAAAAGGAATGATAATTGCAACAACAGCTGAAGATCTTGCTGAAAGCATGGTTATTGCAAGAAAAGCTCTCTCAAGTGAGCTTGAGGAATTAAATGTACGTCAGAATCCATTGTCTGTTCTTACAAATCAGATTATATCCATTGCTCTTGAATATGGACGTATAAATCCTAAAAAAATCTTTGAAATCGTAAAAAGAGCTTATCCTTTTTATACGCTAAAATATGAGCTTTTCGAAATGATAATAGAGCAACTTAGAAGTCAGAGAAGTGTATGGATTGATGATGACAATTATGTGGTTAAAAGGAAGAACTCCAGGAATTATTTTTTAGATAATATTTCAATGATTCCTGATGAGAAAACATTTACAGTCGTAGATATTAGCACAAGAAAGAAAATTGGAAAACTTGATGAGAATTTTATTTTAAACATAGGATTTGAAGGTTCAAAGTTTATTTTAAAGGGGATACCATGGATTATTGTAAAAATTGAAGATGATGAAATCATTGTTTCACAGTCAAAAGAAATAGGTAACGTTCCTTCTTGGAGTGGTGAAGATATACCTGTACCTTTTGATGTTGCCTTAGAAGTAGGAAAACTTAGGAAACTTGCATTATCTGGAAAAATTATTAAAGATTATCCTTGTGAGAAAAAATCTTTTGAAACATTTATTAAACATGTTAAAAATCAGAAAAAACAAGGATTTATTGTACCAGATGATAAAAACATAACATTTGATGTTGATGAAAAAACAGTTGTAATTAATGCTTGCTTTGGAACAAAAGTAAATGAAACACTTGGCAGGCTCATATCTGCAATTCTTGCTCAATCAATTGGCGAAAGTATAGGCATAAATACTGACTCGTATAGAATAAATTTGGAGCTGCCCGGACGCATTCCTCCTAAAAAGATAATTGATATTTTAAAAGATACAAAGCCTGAATCCTTAGAATATTTAATAAACACTATTTCAAAAAACTCAACTTATATACGTGGTGGACTGGTTCATGTAGCAAGAAAATTTGGTGCTATACAAAAAGACTTTGATTTTAAACATGTCGGCTCTAAAAAGCTTTTCACTCTTTTTGATAACAGCCTTATTTTTGATGAGGCAGTTGACAAACTAATCTGGGAGAGAATGGATATCAGAAACACTCAGAAAGTTTTAAAAGAAATTCAAAGCGGAAAAATAAAAATACATATTCAGAAAATGTCACCTATATCTCTTGCGGGTCTTGAAACAATAAGGGGGCTTATGGTTCCTCAAAGAGCCGATCGTTCAATTCTAATGGCACTTAAAAGAAGACTTGAAGATACAGATATCACGCTTGTATGTACAAATTGTTTTAATTCATGGGATAAAACAGCAAGCAGAGTAAGTGAAAAACCTAAATGTGCAAAATGTGGAGCAATAAAAATTGCTGTTTTAAGACGTTATAATAAAAACCTTGCAAAAATCTTGAAGAAAAAGAATTTAACAGAACAAGAAACAAAGGAATACAAAAGATTGCATAAAAATGCAAGCTTGGTTTTAAGTTACAAAAAACTTGCAATATTGGCATTAGTCGGAAGAGGAATAGGGCCTGATACTGCTTCAAGAATCCTTAGAAAATACAATACTAGAGATATTAAAAATTCTGAAGAGCTTCAAATAAAATTTTTAAGAGATATTCTAAAGGCTGAGCTTAATTATGCAAAAACTCGTGGTTTTTGGGATAATAACTAGATGATATGTTACTAATAAAAATATTTAATAATGATATTCTGCATTAAATCATTGAACAGAATATTTCTGTTTATGAGAGAAAGGATGGATGCGTGAGATAGAGAATAGAGAACTACTTGGTAGAATTATTAAATCTACTATAGGGGTTATAAGCAGGAGGACTTCAGAGCCTTATGCGAATATGGTAATTATAAACGCCATAAAAAGACTTAGAATGAGATATCTTTTTTTTAATCATGTGAAAATACTTTCCGGGGAATATAATGAGATTTTTGATGTTGTAAAAATTGAACAAGAAATAAATCAAGTAGAATCAGAAGAAATCGGTAAAGCAGCTAAGGATTTTATTCAGATAATCATGGATGAAATGGGAAAAGATGCAGGGTACTATTTTATTAGAGAAATCAAAGAAGATTTGCCTTATGATTATGAAAGATCAATAAAAGCAGTAGGATTGGATTTAGATGCCCTCCAACTTAATTTTATATCAGATGTAAAGCAAGATCTCAAATATGGAATAAAAAATGATGAGATTTTAAAATATATGGTATCTGTTTTATATGAATTACTTGAACGCGACTCAGGACGATCGTTTGCTTATGAAACACTAAATGATGTGGCAAATAGATTAAATATAGAGCATGAAGTTTTAAAATATATTAAAGTCAATGATGTGCGCTCAATTCAAAATGTAGATATTGTTACAGTTGATAAATCCGTAAATTCCTTAGAGCCGACTATTATTGGTTCAGGAATTCAAAAGATCATTCAAGAAATTTTTAATTCTTTTGAGGAGCGCAAAGGGTTTATATTTATAGATAATCTGAAGAACTTAATCAATGCAGATTATAATGTAAAACTCAAGGAAATTGGTGTTGATTTAAGTATTATCAAACTAAAACATGAGCTTATTTTAAGACATGTTTTAAAAACCCTCATAGACATACTAAGTGATGCAAGTACTCCTAGTTATGCCGTTTTAATGGTAAATAATATACTAAGGAATTTTGATTCAAAATTTAGTTTTTTAAAAGAAGTAAAAATAGATGGTTTAAAATATTCTCAAAACGAAGATGGGATAGTAGTTCCTCCAGATATAAATTCTGTAAGAGCCTCTGAGCTTGGAAGAAGCCTGCAGCGAATAATAGAAAATATCTCAAATTCTATGGGCGATGAACCAGGAAGAAACTTTATAGAGCGTTTTAAAAGAGGCTTAGGAAAAGCGTATCTATTACGTATTGAAGAGTTGGGAGTTAACCTTCATATGATAGAGTTGCGTAATAATCTGTTGTTTTGATTTTTCCAAAAGTAAGAATTGAATCGTTGATAGACGAAGAAAAAATCGTCAATTTTAAATATATAATCGTGTTTTTAGCGTTTGTGATTTTTATATGAAAGAAGTCGGCATAGTAAGCTATGGTGCAAATATACCTAGATTTAGGATAAAAACTGAAGATATAGCAAGAACCTGGGGAAAAGACCCGGAGACAATATCAAAAGGCTTAGGAATAATGGAAAAATCTGTTCCTTCTCCGGACCAAGACGTGGCAACAATAAGTGTTGAAGCAGCTCGTGCTGCAGTAAATAGATCAAAAATAAATCCAAAAGACATAGGGGCTATATATGTTGGAAGTGAATCTCATCCATATGCCGTAAAACCTACGGGAACAATTGTAGGAGAAGCAATAGGTGCAACACCTATAGTTAAAGTAGCAGATTATGAATTTGCATGCAAAGCGGGAACAGCAGCTATTCAAACATGTATGGCACTTGTAAAATCAGATATGATACAATATGGGCTTGCAATAGGGGCAGATACTTCACAAGCAGCACCTGGAGATGCACTTGAATATGCTGCAAGTGCTGGTGGAGGAGCATTTATCATTGGAAAAGAAAAAATAATTGCAGAAATAAATGATACCTGTTCGTATACAACAGATACACCTGATTTTTGGAGAAGAGAAGGTAGAAAATACCCTGCACATGGAGGACGTTTTACAGGAACACCTGCATATTTCAAGCATATTATGAATAATGCAAAAAATTTAATGGAAAAAATGGGTACAAAACCAGAAGATTACACTTATGCAATATTTCATCAGCCAAACGGAAAATTTCCAGTAAGAGTAGCAAAAATGCTTGGTTTTTCATCAGATCAGGTAAAACAAGGCTTATTATGTCCTTATGTTGGAAATACATATTCGGGTGCAACAATGATAGGACTTGCATCTGTACTTGATGTTGCAAAACCAGGCGATAGAATATTTTTAACAAGCTATGGCTCTGGTGCAGGATCGGATGCTTTTGATATGACTGTAACAGATGAAATCAAAAAGCTTTCAAGACAAAATGCACCATTGATATCGCAGATGATTGAAAACAAGGAGTATGTGGATTATTCAACTTATGCTAAATATCGTGATTTATTGGTTTTGGAGTGATAAAAAATGAGAGAAGTAGCAGTAATAGGAATTGGACTTACTAAATTTGGAGAATTGTGGGATCAATCATTCAGACATTTAATAGCTGAAGCCGGTTCAAAAGCAATTCTTGATTCAGGAATATCTGGAAAAGATATAGATGCAATGTATGTAGGCTCTATGAGCTCAGGAAGATTCGTAGGACAAGAACACGTTGGAGCACTTGTAGCCGATGCATCAGGTTTTTCGCATCTTCATATTCCCTCTACAAGAGTTGAAGGAGCATGTGCAAGTGGAGGTCTTGCAATAAGACAAGGATATTTATCTATTGCATCTGGAGCAAATGACGTGGTAATCGTTGGCGGTATAGAAAAAATGAATGATGTTGGAGGTGGTGCTGCAACAGATACACTTGCAACAGCTGCAGATCAAGAATGGGAAGCTTTTTTTGGAGCAACCTTCCCCGGTCTTTATGCAATGATTGCAACAAGACATATGCATGAATACAAAACAACAAAAGAGCAACTTGCGCAAGTTGCAGTAAAAAACCACTATAATGGTGCTAGAAATCCATATGCTCAATACCAAAGAGAAATAACAATTGAAAAAGCAATAAATGCTACAACAGTTGCGCATCCGTTAGGGCTCATGGATTGTTCACCCGTATCAGATGGAGCTGCAGCAGTAGTGTTGTGCTCTCTTGAAAAAGCAAAAGAATTCACAGAAAAACAAGTTAAAATATTAGGCTCAGGACAAGCATCAGATACACTTGCACTTCATGCTAGAAGAGATATAACAACTCTTGATGCCACAGTTCACGCTGCAAAAATGGCATATAAGCAAGCAAATAAAAAACCAAAAGACATGGACTTTGCAGAAGTACATGATTGTTTCACAATAGCAGAAATATGTGCAATAGAAGACCTTGGATTTGTTGAAAAAGGAAAAGGTGGCTCTGCAGTGGAAGAAAAAATAACAACGCTTGATGGACAAATACCAGTAAACACTAGTGGAGGACTCAAAGCAAAAGGCCATCCTGTAGGTGCAACTGGAGTTGCCCAGATTGTAGAAGCTGCAATGCAGCTTAGGGGCGAAGCAGACAAGAGGCAAGTAAAAAATGCAAAAGTTGGTCTTACACACAATGTAGGTGGATCAGGTGCAACATGTGTCGTTCATATCTTGGAGGGGATATAAAATGGTAGAAGGAGCAGTCCCACGTTTTTGGCGTGAAATACCACAGAGGTATAACTTACTTGGAAATCAATGTACAAGCTGTAACAAAATATTTTTCCCACCTAGTGAAGCCTGTCCAGAATGCAGACGTAAAAGTTATGGAAAAATGAAAGATTTAAAACTTTCCGGGAAAGGAAAAGTTATAACATATACAATAGTTAATGTAGCACCAGATGCTTTTGACAAGCAAGCACCATATCCTATGGCTATAATTGAATTGGAGGAAGGACCAAGGATAACTGCTCAAATAGTTGACTGTGATATTAATGAAGTGAAAATTGGTATGAACGTACAATCAACATTTAGAAAAATACAGCAAGATGGTAAAATAGGTGCAATATATTACGGATACAAATTCAAGCCTTTGGAGGGAAAACAAAAATGAACATAAAAGATGCATTATCAGAAAAAATAGCAGGTGAAATAACCCTTAGCCCAAAACCAGGACAAACAATTAGAAAATGGAGAAATGTCTTTGGAATAAGTCAAACCGATCTTGCAAAACATCTTAATCTTTCACCAAGTGTAGTTTCGGATTACGAATCGGGAAGACGTAAATCCCCAGGCATTCAAACTGTTAAAAAGATAATAGATGCATTCATTGAAATTGATGAAAAAAAAGGTGGAAAAATACTTCACCAATATGATTCGATGATTGAAACACAGGAAGGAATTCTTGAGATAATGGAGTATCCATGTTCTGTAAATGCTGAAAAGTTCATACGTGATTTAGAAGGAAATATTTTGACTAATAGCAAGATTGGCTTGAAAAAAAATGTCAAAGGATTCACTCTTGTTGACAGTGTAAAGACGATAGAGACAATAAATGCCGGTGATTATAATCGTTTATATGGTTGGAGTACCGAGAGGGCAATAATATTTACAGGAATCCGGTACGGTCGAAGTCCAATGATTGCAATACGCGTTCATCCTGTAAAACCAACAGTAGTTGTTTATCATAAACCAGGTAGTGTTGATTCACTTGCAATAAAACTTGCTGACAGGGAAAACATTCCGTTAGTAGTTACAAGTCTACCACTTCCAGAGTTAAAAAAGAAATTAATACACATGACTGACTAATAAAAAAGAAAAGGGATATATACGTGCTTTTAAATCTAGATTAAAAAGAGATTGGAGGAGGCTATTTAGATTATGTCAATTAATTGTAATAAATGTGGAGCTGCAATGCCCGATGATGCAAGTTTTTGTCCTGCATGTGGAGAACCTAAGCCAGTAGTAAAGCCTGCACCGGCACCAAAACCTCAAACACAACCTATGCCTGTACAGAAACCTGTTTCAAAGTCGGCAGGAACTGATTTTTTAGGTATGATTGATACATTTTTTTCAGTAAAAATGATGGTTATTGGGTTTTTCATAGCAGTTTTAGTTGCTTGGATCGCTAGGTTAGTAAACCAATTTATGATGCCTGGAACTATGGCAGCAGATGTCTTAAATGTTTTAAATATTACATTTATGGCTGGAATTGGTGCAATACTATTCTTAGGTGGGTTTCTAAACACAAGACTTGATAAATATATGCGTGTTGGTTTATTGATAGCAGGCGCATTAATTTTAGCACAAAACCTATAATCTCTTCTTTTTTTTATTTTCTCATTTTGACTTTTTAACAGGTTAATCTTAAATATGTTCATTTCAAAAAATGAGTATCATGCCTATGGTGGTATGATGGAAGAGAAGTATGATTATGAAGAAAAAACCTTGTTAGATGTTTTTAGGCAAGGCGAAAGAGTCTGTCAGATTTATTACGATCATGATGGACAAAAGAAGGAGTATTCAGGAATAATTATGAAAATTAAAGAGCATTGTATGGCCGTCTATTGGGACAAAGTTGATGGAAAACCGGTATCTAACATTCATGAGGTTTTTAACGTATTTCATGAAAGTGAGATATATAACGGAAATGAAAATGCTTCACCGATAAAAAAAGAATATAATCAAAAATAACCTTTTATTTAACTCGTATATAGAAACGATCTATATTTTACATTCATTCAATTTTGAAAAGGCTAAAAGGATTATTTTATTCAATCCATCCTGGAGTTATTTTTACGTCAATATTATGAATGTATATCTTTATATTTGGATAATATGAGCCATCTTCATCAAGAAATTGTATCTGTAACCCTAAACCATCAATTCTTTGTGGGGAGGATATATGCTCAATTTTAAAGGATATATGCTCTGATTTAGAAAGTGTAGAATTAAAGAATTTTTCCCATGCATCTAGGTAGGAATTATAAATAGTTATGTTTTTAACATTATAAAATTCAAAATAATCATTATCGGAATATTTTATTTGTATTGGGTATGTACCATATCCACTTGCAACTGTTTTTCCACCAACTTCTTTGAAATTAATGGAGTTCATTACTATGGTTGGAGTGGATGCATCATTGACAAAATCAATATTAGGATACACTCTTGTTGTATTTCCTTTATCTTGATTTAATATCACTGCACCATTTTCAAATATATAATTTTGATTTATGTAATATGAATTATGAGAGGTATAAGAAAGAGAATTTAAATTAAATGAATAATTATTACGCTCAGTCCCACTGCCAGTAAAATAATCAATATCTATTCCATAACTATTGGATAAGATTTCTAGATCTCCATATGATCTAGTCGAGAATAAAAAAGGCATTTCTTTTGAACCTAAGGTTAATGGACAATTTATTGAACTAATTGAATTTTCAGATATTATAAGAGTATCAACAGCAAATTTTAATTGTGAGAATTGTTTAGACACGTCTTCCATATGTTCTGCTTCTTTATCATTCATCCATTGGGGAACAAAAACAGATTGTACAAGTGATATTGCAGATATGACCAGGCCAATCATCAGCAATGCTATAATTACCCCTGCCACACCATAATCCGAATCTTTAAGATTTATTCTTTTCATTTTTTCATACTCCTTTTATTATAACCTAAGGAAATGTTCTCTTTTGTGGGAGTGTTACCTCCTCTTTATTGTTATTGCTTAAATCGTCATCAATAACATCTGAGTTTATTATTTGAGCAGTTACTATCCTTTGGAAAGGATAATAAGTAATTTGATAACCCAAACAACTTCTGACTTTTACTTGATCATCGATTAATCTAAACCATCCAGGACTTGTAGGTGGCCAATCCTCAGAACAAAGTTGAGGCCATGCAACATACTTTTGTAACCAATCAGAATTACAACCGTTTTTTCCTTGCAAACCTAAGACATTTATTTGATCTTGGTCTTCACTTAGTCCTAACTCTTGTCTCATAATTCCCATTTCTACTATAAACTCTGAATAATAATCATCACCCGAGTCTTGATTGCCTGGTTCAATATCAGTAATAAAACATATAAGTACACCATTTACTTCGATACATTCAACGTTTCCTCCTACAGGCTGTAAATTAAATAATTGCCCATCGGTTATAAAATTAATTAGTTGAACGTTATTTGGGTCATAATTCTGCGAAGAAGAAAGGACATCTTTTGTTCTTTGAACCGCGTCTATAAATGGACTAAACTCACCATCCATCTTAGTAATTCCTAATACATTATGTGCAATATTCTGATAATTTTGTTCAGTTATGATTGTTGGAGGTAACTCAACTATTGTCGTATAATCTGGATAAGTATGTTGGCCAAATTGAATAATAGTTAGTTCAATTTTTTCATTGTGTGGTATAGAGCCGTCGAGTATTGTTTTTGAAATGCCCGCCTTTATCGTTTGAAATTCGTTATCGGAAATGGTATCTGCTCCGTCTATCACAAGGGCAAGTTGTGTAAATTCAACTTCATCTTCAAGGACGTCTACTGATGATAAGATCTTAAGATCGGCCTGGTCGCCATAATCTAAATCACCTATGTCCCAGATTCCTGTATCTCCATCATAAGTACCAGTAAGAGCATTACTGCCAGTATAGTCTAAACCAGTTGGTAAGTTACATTGTACTTTTACATTTCCTGTATTGTTAGGTCCATCATTTATAACACGAAGACCAAATATAAGCCTATCATAAAAAGTCGGTGGTGTGATTCCTGCAGGATCATGTTTCATTGAAAGATTGAGGTCAGCTATAATAAGCTCCTCTTCGACATAATTGACGGTAGTCTCATCGATGTTATTTTCCCCACTGGAATCCCCATCTTCCTCAAATTCAGTTCCAATTATATCTATTTCAAGTCTTATTGAATAAGTTTGGTTAACTGTATCTATTGGCGAATTAGAGGGTAGTGCAATTGTTTCTGAGAAGATGCTACTGACTTCATCTTGCCCAAGATTATCAAGGCATATTGTGCCTTCAGAAGCAAACCCCTCATCTGCATATAGGGAATAATTAAAACCATTTGAATCATTTTGGCCATGATTTTTAACTGAAAAACATACATCAACATTAGCGCCAGTCTCTGATACTGTATTTGGTTCACAATAAAGAGAATGAATGCCCAAATCCGCTATTTTTGGGGGTTCTACGGGTGGTTCACTCTCCTTTAAAGCCCCCATCATAATTGCTGAATTGCTTTTAGCATCGACTAACATTATATCTATCTTTTTAAATGGCTCATAATTTGGTAAACAAGATAAAAGATCGAACTTGAGTTTTTCACCTATTGCCCATTTATCATCGCCGTTGAGGCCATCCACTACGTCTGAATATTCCAAACATTTAGGAGGCTCGTTTTCTCCTGAATTGTTTTTATATTGTACAATTACTCTAAAATCCAAATCTATATCTTCTCCTCCAGCATGTTCGAGAATGAGATAGTTGTCTTGTATAGAGCCCACAACATCCAAAGAAGGAGTTGAAGGTTGAGAATCAACTGCAATAAATGATATATATACTACAGAAAAAAGAGATACTGAAATACCAAGCAATAATATGGTGCCTATTACTTCTGATACTGCAAAAGTATCAGTTCTCCTTTTTTTCATAATAATATATTGTCTGTACAAATATATAAACCTTTTCATTAAAATATAAATATATAATTAGG
>CAZQXW010000010.1:0-53009 GCA_964597365.1 uncultured Thermoplasmatales archaeon
TAATGGGAGGGAAAAGAGGTGATTTAGAGGGGGTAATTGGATGGGTATTATTTTTCTCTAGGAAAAAATAATAACTTGGGTTCCTCATCCCTTCCCATTAGCATTATATTACATGCAAAACAAATGCTGTTTTAAATGCATTTTTCGTAGATGAATATGTACATGTGTGTGCAGATCAGATTGTATCTACATTAAAGTAAAGACATCCTTCATCTTTTTAAAATATCCGAAAAAACGTTTTTTGATAACAGTTGTAAAGAAACATTTAATAATAAATAGCAATAAATATTTAATCATAATAATAAAAAATGCTGGTGAGACATGAACTACAGAGTAAAAAAAATTGACGTCATAATCATAATAGCACTAATAATAATTGCAGGATTAGTTCTAATAAGAATGGAAGTAGTTCAACCTCCTTTTGAAGAAAAAACACCGAGCATAAATTTTTTCCAAGATGATGCAAACAAAAAATTAGTAGTTCTTGAAACATCAGCAGATGTCCTCTGGAAAGACATATCAATAAGAGGAAATTGTGATCTTTCAGGTTTAAGCAAATATGTTGTAGAAGGAAATGAGATCACACAGTGTGAGGGGACAATTACTTTAGAATACATTCCTACTGGAGATATATTAGGAAGTTGGACATTTACACCAAAAGAAGAATTACCACAGACTCTTCAAAGCCCAGATGAAAGAGTTGTAACACCAAAAGATGAGGGAGAACATTACAAAGGAACCATTGGAGTAAGAGAATGGTGGTATTATACCGCAATATTCAACCAAGATTCACAACTTGCTGGTTGGACTTTGACAATTGGATTTAATCACATGTCACGTCTTGATTTATTTGCAACTAAACCAGATATACTATTTGTATCTCTCTGCAGCCCAGATGGAGACAAATATGGCGGAAAAGTCGAAAAAGAAAGACCATGGCTTGGAGACTATGGATTGCGAGATCCTACATTACAAGCAGATTCATCAGATAATGGCTTTAGAGTTTCATTTGACAAATCATATGTACAAGGAAAAGAACCTTCTTGGCATGTGCACATAGAAAGTGATGAGCTTGACAAAAACCACGACATAGAAATCGATTTGCAATACAGTTCTATATCACCTCCTTACTGGACATACAATAACAGACCGATAGACAACTCTAAAGCAAAAATCGCAAGTTATGTATTTCTGGGATGCGATGTAACTGGGACAGTTAGCATAGACGGTTTTGAATATAATGTAAAAGGCATAGGACACTATGAACACACATGGGCAAATGGAATGGTAAGCAAATATCTCATAAAAGGATGGGATTGGTGTCAAATTAGTTGCAACAATGGATGGAATATATACTACAATAACTATTATTTAACACATCAGCTGAAATCAACAGATGAAGCTAAATTAAACCCACTTGCAAGTCTTATTATAACAACAGATCAAGGAAACACTCTAACAGTTCTTGAAGATATTGATCTTGAAATAATACAATCTGATAAAATATTTACATTGGGATACATCCCAACAGAAACACAGATTAATGCACAAGCAAGTTCAACTCAGTTAATAGTAAGAGACGCAAATATAAAAATAAGCCTTAACATAAAAGAAGACAACGCTTTTGATCATATATGGAAAGGTTTGATAAGAGTAGGAATGAAAATAGGAAGAGCAAACATTGATGGAACCATAACCTGGCATGATAACTATGGAGATCACAACGTAAACTTAGAAGGTATTGGTACCATCTGGAATATGAGACATTAAAAGTTTTTATTTTAGTTCAACTACCGAATTGTCAGCATCAAGACTTATTTTGTCACCCGTTTTTATTTTATCTATGTCAATTTGGTCCACACAAGGTATACCTGCAAGTATTACTCCTGTGGCAACGATTGTTTCTGTTTCTTTATTTATGATTCCTGCAGGGCCTACACCATTTTTTACAAGACCATAAATCACGTATGATCCAACAGTTGAGCCTTTACCACAAGGAAAAACTAAAATTTTACCGGTAACGCTCTCACCCTCCAGAGGATGACCTTTTTCAATCACAATTCCTGTCTTTGCATCAATGCCGCCATAAAAGCCTATTGGCTCTGAAGAAACTATTGCGTCTCCTTCTGCTTTTCCAGGGCTAATTGTTCTTCCTTTCATAATTGCCCCTCCACCAAATCATCAATATTTGCAAAACACACGTTTTGTTTACAAAAACCAGGCAAATAGTTTGCAGCCTTTCCCGAGTTTACTCCTGTAGTTTTGTATCCCATCTGCTCAATAGGTGATACCACCATACATGTATCTGCAACAACACTGCCACCGGCTTTAGCGATAATTTCATTATAACCCATACGCTCAGATGCTTCTTTTACTACTCTAGAAGTACAAATCCAAACTGGTTTTTTAAGTTTCTTTCCTGAGACTTTGTCTGCAAGAGCAGATATTTCCCTCAGAGAAGCATGTGGACAACCAAAGATTACAATATCTGGTTTTTTTCCAGTATTTAGTTTTTCATATGTTTCTTTTTTTTCTTTTTTGCCAAAAGAGATTGTTTCAAGATCTTTTGAGTTGACAAGGTCTGCCTCAGGAGTAAGATCTTCAACATGATACAGTGCAACGGCCCCTGATGCCGCCATTGCAGCACCAAGTGCTTTTAATTGATCCGTATTTGCGTTTTTTATTCCTGTAAAATAAGGTTTTTTGTTTTTGACTTGTTTTCCGATATGCCAACCAAGTGCTCCAAAATCCGAGTTGAAATCTAAATCCACATCAACTTCAACTTTTATGGTTGGTTGACGGTTCTCCCATAGATGAAGTCCATAATTTGGTGTAACGCCACAAATTGCAGCAGCTAGTGCCGATGGGCCTCCTTCTCTGTTGGTTCTAGCACCAATTACGCTATTTGAAAATGATACTGCACTGCTTTCTGACCATGCAATGTGTTCTCTGAAACGTGGAAGATTTCCAGCAAGATAAGGAGTACATGTGCTAGTTACAACAATACCCATTTTTTTAAAAGCATCCATAATTCTTAGCTGGTTTTTTGCAAAATCTGCAGGAAAGCCATAGTCTTTCCAGTTTTCAAGATCCATTCCAGCAGGATTAAGATAAGTAAGAACCTGTACTTTTGCATTTTTTCCAGCCATATCCTCAAGAAATTCTGTACCAGGGTCACCAATGGATTTATATGAAACACCTGCAACTTGAACAGAGCCAACTGGTATCATTTTATCTGCTCCATATATTTCTCCAAGTCGGACGAGTAATCTGAAAAGCCTTTCCTTTACTTCCCCTTCTTCACCATTTAAGATTTTTTCTTCTTTTTTTGTTAAATGCATTTTTCTAACTCCTTACAATTTTGAATTATTGTATCTATTTCTTCCTTTGTTGCATTATCAATATGTATACCACCAATCGCGGTAACTGTTTTATTATATTTTTTGCAAGCAGCTTCGGCAATCGGCGTTAAAACAATATAATCATGATGGGCATCATAAGTTAGAACATGTGGCTTTTCGCTTGGTTTGCATATTACAGCACCGCCTACATGTGATTTTTCTCCACCACCAAGAATATAGATTAAATCATCGTCGAGTTCTTTTTTTTCTAAAAAAACCTTGTATTTTCCTTCACCTGAGGTAATCATCTAAATCAACTTTTTTATATGTTACAGTCTCATAATTCTTTTTATCAACATCTGAAGGAATTGTTGCATCTACACCGATTTTTGTTGTAAGTGTTTTTTTACCAGGCTCATGTTTTCCCGATGGATCAAGACTACTTCCAGGTTGATCAGGCATTATTACAAGGTCTTTATCGCCTTGAAATCTTGTAGCAATTGCCCATTCAACAGCATTTGAGTCATATATGTCAACGTCTTCATCTATTATCACCACATGTTTCATGCTTTTGTGGCCGTTGAATGCTGCAGCTATTGCTTTTTTACCGTCATCAGGGTTTTTCTTTTTAATTTGCACGATTCCATGAAGCCATGAGCCACCACCAAGTGTTACAAGTACGTTTTTACAATCTACAACTTTTGATACTTCATCATAAATAGTAGGTTCTTTTGGCATACCCATAAGTGTTTTATGCTCAAGTCTGCCTGGGATAAGAGCCTGATACATTGCATCTTTTCTATGTGTGATACAATCTACAACAAATACTGGTTCTTGGCGGACAAAATCACGAGTTTCAGTAAGATCTACAAAAGGACCTTCATCATCAAGGTTTTTTGTAAGCCTTCCTTCAATTACAAATTCCGACTCGGCTGGAACCTCAAGGTCTTTAGTGACGCATTTTACTAGTTTTGTTTCATCAAGAGCGTTTGCTAATGAAAACTCATCTACTCCGGAGGGAGGACCCAATGAAGCTGCAATCATAACTGCTACGCTGTTACCGATACATATCGCCATTTCAAGGTCGCCATCAAGTTTATCATAAGTAGTTCTAGTCTGTCTTTTTTTTATGAGACGAGCGGTAAACTTGTTTTTATCTATCTCCATTATCCTGTGATAAGAAACATTTCTACCAGTGTCAGGGTCTTTCATTGTAGCAACTGTAGCAGAGCCATAACGGCCACCATCACCATCTAAATGAAACAGGATTGGAAGCTTTGAAAGGTCAGGGTCTTTTACAATTATCTCCTGACAGGGAGCGTTTTTCACAATTTCAGGCTCCTTTGGATTTCTAAGCGCATTCACAAGTTTTGGCAAGAGTTTATCTTTGGTAGTTCCAAGTCCTTCTGCAATTATATCTCTTTTACTTGTAATCCCTGCAAAAACAGGATAATTGTATCCTTTAACATTTTCAAAAATCACTGGTTGTTCATCCAGAGAATAAATAATATTTGCAATCTCTTTTTGAACACTTACTTCTTTTTTTATACGTATTAGTTTATTTTCTTTTTCAAGTTTAGCAAGAAAAGGTCGAAGTTTCAAATATATAACCTCCCGATATTTCTTATTTTATCCACTTCTTCTAACGCCTATTACAGTTTTAAGTGTTTGGAATCCTTCTTTTTCAATAGCAGTTGCAACTTCATCCTGTAAGCCTCTTCCTGGAGTAAGCGCTATCATGTTTCCACCAAGTCCTCCACCAGTAAGTTTTGCACCAAGAGCACCACTGTTTCTTGCAAGTTTTACCATGAAATCAAGCTCACGACTTGAGACTTCTATTTGTTGTAAGAGTTTATGATTTTCATTCATAAGTTTTCCTAGTTCTTTGTAGTCTTCATCCTGAAAAGCATCTTTTGCAAGATAAGCTATGTTTTCTGCTCTGTCAAAAATTGGTTTGTATTTTTCAGGATTATTTTCTTTTCGCTCACGAACACCAGCGACTGCTTTAGTTGTATCTGCAACTTTACCAGTGTTTCCCATGACAATTTCAACTGGCTTTTCAAGTTCGATTTTGTCCATCACATTATTTTCGCCTTTTTCAAACCATATAAGGCCGCCAAAAGTAGAAGCAGTATTGTCTATTCCTGAAGGCGTTCCATGATATCCTTTTTCACCCTCATATGCAACCTCATTTATCTCCTCATCAGAAAGATCAAGTTCAAAATGCTCGGATAGTGCTCTTGCAATTGCAACACAGCTTGCAGCACTAGCGCCTATCCCACTTGCACAATAGAGATTACCCTCTAAAGTGATTTCTACTCCTTTTGAAAGATCAATATCCATTTTTTTGACAATGCGATTTATCGAATCTTTCTGCTGCTCAATTTTATCTTCCTTATATTTTGGTGTAGCTTTCCTATTGTCATTTAACTTCCAGCCAGAGCTACTTATAGGCTCCACTTTTGCAAGTGTATATTTTCCTATAGCAGACACAATTGCTGGTATTTTGTATACCACAAAATGTTCATTAAAAACAATAGCTTTTCCAAAACCTATGCCCTCTCCCGACATTTTACATCACGTAGATACTTGTTGTTATCATTGTTTTTTTATTCAAAATCATTTTTGCTATGAATACCATATTAAGTATTTCTTTTTTATGCTTGCGGTAAAAAAATAAATACTAGAAAATTTTATTTTAATACAAAAGATATCATACAACGCTAAAAAGACATGTTTTGTATTATAGAAGGATGAAAAACAAATGAAAAAAGGGGAAGAAAAATCACCCTGTTCTTATTCCTTGTTTGATAAGATTAAAATTTTGCGTTCTAATTTATTTTGGAAATTTGTTGATATATTTTCATGTAAACTTAAAAAAATAGCAGAAATTTATGAGAGAGTAGTCGTAACAGAATATAACAGAGAAATTGAAAAATTTGGCATCTCTAAATCAAAAAGAGTTCTTCATATAGGCTGTGGATCATACCCTATAACTGCTTTCGTATTAGCAAATAACAACATTGAAAAAATAGTAGGTATAGATAAAAGTAAGTTTTCTATAAAAAGCGCTAAGAATATCATCTCCAATAGAGGACTCAGCAATCAGGTTATGTTAAAATATGGAGATGGGGTAAATTTTCCACTAAAAGATTTCGATACGATTATTATTTCAAGTTGTTCTATTCCAAAATGGAAAATTTTAGAAAATATTTTTAATAATGCCCCTTCGAATTGTAAGATTATCGCAAGAGAGCAACCAGGGCCTTCAAAAGTTGTATCAGAATGTATAAAAGTATATAGTGATAAGATAAATTTTATCAATAAGATAGATAACAGAGCATTTCCTACATCTAAATGGGAGTCATATTGCATTATAAAAAAATAATTTATATTCTATTGTTCTTGTTTCTTAATGTTTTAAAGAGAGTAAAAAAGAATGTGTTTTTGGGTTTGTAGCCTTTTTTTCAACATAATATAAATCAGATAAGGGTTTCTTTTCAAAAATATCTAACATATCTTTTAATCCTCTACAAACAATTCTTGCATCTTTATTACAATGAGCTGATAAATGTTGCAAAACATCATCTATAGGCCATACATTTATTGCAATAAAAATCACATTAAATTGTTTCATATCATAATTTGTTCCATCTCCAAATTCAATCTTTATGAAATCTGAAAGATTTTTCTTTTCAACTACTTTTTTAGCAAAATTTAAGGCTATTTTATTGTTATCTATACCTATAACCTTTGCTTTTGTTTTCTCTGCTACAATTAATGAAGCAGTAGGAAAAAAGCCACAACCTAGATGAAGTACTTTATCTTTTGAAGTTACATTTGCCATTTCTATTTCTTTTAAAAAAACTGGAGTGCGCCATTTTATCAATAATTTGTTGAAAAAATTGATTTTTACCGCTAAAAATTCTAAAAAACTATATTTATAACAGGAGATTTTCCTTTTCCAATTTGTAAAATTAGTTTTGGTATTCATTTTCAACTTACCACTTTTATATTGCTTACCACTTCAGTACAATATTACAATAATAGATAGTTTATTTATAAAGACAATTGGAGATATGGCAAAAACTTTAGCAATATAAAGCATTCTTAAAGATTAGTATGAAAGAAAAAATTAGAAAAGAAATAAAAGAAAGACTCTTTGAATTAAAAGAATTTAAGGATGCTGACTGTTTTGTTTTACTATTTTAAAATTATCTTATAATCATGAAGTAATTTCGACATAATCTAGATAAAGTGTCGTCTTTTGGTTAAAACGATTAGAAATTGGTAAATAAAATAGAGGTGAATGCAAAAGCCAATTTGCATTATCAATCCATACATCAGTTCTACAATTTCTAGTTGGAACACCTTTAGTAACACTTTCTACTAATTCATTATCTATATAGAATTCTACGTAATCTTGTCTCCAGTTTATTGTATAATTATGCCACTCTGATATATCATATCCTTCAATTGGAATTAAGGACATTTCTTTTGGATTTCCATTTGCACATTGAACATATAGCCCTTCAAATGGATAAAAAATATTTCTTTTTTGATAGATAAACCAAGCAAGATTACACCAAGATTTTTTACATAATCCATTCCAAAATCCCCATCCTCTTGATCCTTTTAACACAGGATCTACTTTGATTCTTGTTTTGTAAGTGCCATATTTATAGGGATCTTTTTCTACATCCATTATCTCTGCATCAAAATGCCCATAAAAACGAGCGTTAGGGATTGTAAACTCAGCGATACCCTCATTAAAAGAGACATTTGCATTTTGTTTAATAATCCAGCGCCAATGAGAAGATTTATTATTAAAATCATCACGGAAGATTATTTCATTATTTGTCATAGTTTTTTCTTTGAAATATGCTTGCCCCTGACTGAATAGTGGGACTAATAATATTAATAAAACAAAAAGAGTTGTTAGATTTATTGATTTTATTTTTTTCACATTTATCACCTTATTATTATTTTTGAGAATAGAGATATTTAAAGATTATAGAACAAAATATAAAATATTTGAATTCAGAAATGAATGAAAAAGAAAATTATTTATATGAAATATACTAAATATTAATATATTGGAATATTAAATTGGGTATTTTAAAATGATAACAAATAAAAAAATATTGAAATTAAACTCAAGAAAAAAAATCTATCAAACAATATATAACAATCCAGGTTTAAATTTTAGAGAGATATCACGTAGAACTAATATTCCAATTTCAACAGTAGGCTATCATTTGAAAATTCTAAAGAAAAGTAACTTAATAACAATTAAATCAGATATTAAATTCAAACGTTATTATATATCTAATAGAATCAGCAATAAGGATAAAGAAATATTAAATATTATAAGAAATAAAACTGCAAGAAATATTTTGGTTTATTTGGGATTTTATGCAGTAGGATCTCAAAAAGAAATAAGCAAAGTATTAGGAGTTACAGATGCACACCTAATTCCATATATTGGAAAATTGAAAGAATTAGGACTTATAAGTTCTTATAAAAATAAAGAAAAGAAAATAATTACAAGTTTTGGAAATATAATATTAAAAAGAAAGAAGAATATTAATGAATTACTCTATTATATATCTGATAGAGAATATTTAACAAATTTAATAATACATTATAAAGTAACCTTAACAAAAGAAATTCATGGGAATGAATTAATGGAATTTATAGATGAAATATTTAATTATTTTCAATTAAAAAACAATAATGAAGGAAATGTTAATAATTTTGACATGGCAATAAATTCTGCTATTGATATATTTTTTGAATTTATGCCAATTCCATTTTGTGCATGATAAAATATTTTCTTATTTTCAAAAAATAGTTAAAAGTTTAAATAATGTATATTAAAATATTGGATACATTTATGAAAGAAAACCTGAGAAAGGAAATAAAAGAAAAAAGAAGAAAACATAGTAAAGAAGACAACAGAAAAAAAAGCAAAGAAATAAAAGAAAGATTATTTGAGTTGAAAGAGTTCAGAGAAGCTGAGACCGTTCTTTTCTATATTTCATACAATGGTGAAGTATTTACTCACGATATGATCCTTGAAAGTTTTTACAAAAAAAATATAATTGTACCTGTCAGCAATCCGGGCGATTGTACGCTTACATTGTCCCATTTGAAAAGTTGGGAAGAGCTTGGAGTCGGTTCATATGGAATTTTAGAACCAAGGGTTGAAAAGATAAGAAAGACAAAAATTGGGGATATAGACCTTATCCTCGTTCCGGGGGTTGCTTTTGATAAAAAGGGAAATAGACTTGGCCATGGTAAAGGATATTATGACAGGATTTTGGGAAAAACAAATGCTACAAAGATTGGTCTTGCTTTTGAGTTTCAAATATTAGATAAAGTACCAACAAATGAGAATGACAAAACAGTCGACATAATAATTACTGAAGAAAGAGTCATTCATACTAAATAAAAGCCAAAATATTTTTATTTTACAAGCTATATGAAATTGAACAGTTGTTACCGATATAAAAAAATAATATAAATATAAAATTTTAAAATTCTACTTTTGCAATTATGCTTCCACCAAATGGGTAATTAAAGTTTGAGATAAATTTACTTTGAGTTGAAGAGACTTTTTCAAATATATTGTTTATTTTTGAAAAAGATGGTTTTTTAAAATATTTTAAATCAAAATTTACTCTGTTTAGATTTAGTCTTTCAGTAAAACTCAATAAAATTTGATATGGAAAAAGGGCGCTCATAAAATATGTTATCCTAATATTTTTAAACCCTAATTCATGTAGAATCGTTGACAGCTCTTTTTTTGTGTAACGTCTGTAATGATTGGTCATTTCATCGATTTTGCCCCATAGCCACATATAAGCTGGCACAGTTATAAAACAAATGCCGTTGGGTTTCAAAAGATGATTTTTAACAATTTTAAGGCACTGTTTATCATTTTTTATGTGTTCGATGACATCAAACAAAGTTACGATATCGTATTTCTCTTCAGGATAGGTTTCTGGAAAATTATCTATATCATGTATCCTGGATACTCCTAGTTTTTTAAGATATTTGTGCGAATTCTTATAAGGTTCTATAGCATCAATAACTCCATATTTTGTTAAAACAGGTATTAAAGATCCGCATCCGCTTCCTATATCCAATATTTTATAATTTCTTTCATGTAAATAAGGACTAATGAATGCGTCAACTATTTTTCTTCTACTATTAAACCACCATGATTTGAATTGTACTGATTCAAAGAATTCATAAACTTCTTCTTTCATTTTTATATCTAGGCATATATGATTTATTGTTTAATATAGTTTTTAGAAAATATTTAGGTAACAATCTCCCCTATACGGCTTGTAGATAAGGCTTTTTTAATCTCCATTGCAATCCTTTCACCATATGATATTGAGTCCCCATATAGATAACCACTATGAGGAGTAAAGCGAGTCAGAGGGCTACCTGGAATTCTCATTGAGACATCAAATACTACCATTTCTTCTTTGCCTCTATCCGCTGCAATAGCACCCTGCAGTGCAAATGGGCCTATTATTCCAGGGGGTGCTTCCTTTTGGGTCGTTTTTACAAATTTTTCACCAAGAGCAAATATCTTCTCAATAATCGATTCTTTTGTAGTAGCGGCAATATGACCGGTTTCAATTATTTTTGGCTTTAGATATTTTAAAACTTCAAGTTGCTCATCAGCAGGAAGTCGTATGAGACCGTCGAGATTTGTTTGACGCCTTGTGTCTGTACCCATAATTTCTAGTTCATCATCAATTACGCTGTAAAAATAATTAAAATTAACCTGAGCACCTACAATATATTCCTCAATCACTGCTTTTTCAAGTGACTCTTTTGTAATTGTTTTTTTCTTAAGCATTTCTTCAGATTTCTTCTTGTAATCATCAAAACTAGTTGCATAGAAAAATGCACGCTCATAGCCACGAATCGCCTCATTTACCTTTACAATCACAAGTCTATCTATGTCTTTTGGACTTTTGTATATTTTTGGAAAGCGTATACCCGCTTTTTCCAATAGATAATATTGGTTCTTGGGAACATCGCGCTCTTCTAGTTTGACCATGCCTCGCGTACCATATATGGGTACTTTGAAATTGTTTTCAATATCTCTGAAATCAAAATAAACCCAGAAATAACGGTTATGAATAAAAATAGTATTTTTATCTCTTAGTTTCTCCTGTATTTCTGGTTTTGTAATATCCGAAAACTTATCCAAAACAATGGTTTCATCTATGCATCCCCTGCCATCATCTCGGGTTTTGTAATATTTAGTATATGTTTTTTCACGGCCTTTCTGACAGACTGCAAGTGTTTTAAAACCGTGTTTTTTTGCACCACGGCATACATCAAGGCCGGAATGGCCGCCAAGTACACCTATTGTAATATTTTTTTTATCATAAGAATTTACTATTTTTTGAATATCGCTTATTTTAATCATTTAGGAACTTTCCTCCCCATAAATTAAAAAATGGTAATAGTTAAAGGTTTTTTAGATTTGTTAATAGTTTTAACCTTTAAATTTTGGTCTTTTTGAAAGATGTAATGGTAGTGGTAACATATGATGTGGGTATTGTTTGGTTTTTTCAACTATTAATTTTTGTATTTCAGAGAGACTATATTCTTTTTCTTCCCCAAGTCCCTCTATTCTAAATCTTGGTTTGAATTTTTTGCTTGTTTTTTCTTTGTCACCTACAACAATTATTATAGGAATCCATTCTTTCTCTGCTTTGCGTATCTTCTTACCAACGCTTTCTTCTCTATCATCAATATCTGCTCTCACAGAATAATATTCGGATAATCCGTTTAGCTCTTCAATGAGATTTTCACAAACAGATATAAACTCATCACCTACTGGAATAAAGCGTATCTGTGTTGGACAAAGCCATAGTGGAATCATTGGCTTTTCACCTCTGCTCATCTTCTTTGCTTCTTTTTCTAAAAGGGCATACATCACTCGCTCAATTGCGCCAGAAGGGCTGCAGTGGAGAATCAATGGATGTTTGGCTTTTCCATCTTTGTCTGTAAAATTGATATCATATCTTTCACCATTTTCGATATCAATTTGATCAGTAGAAAGTGCTGATGCTTTATCTGACATGTCAACAAAGTTGAATTCGAATTTTAAAACGAAATAAAATATTCTTTCATCCCACATTTCAAGCAAGATTGGTTTTCCTAGTTTTTTTACAAGATCATTTATGAATTTTTTATTTTCCTTGTAAAAGTCTTTTGTAGTCCTGAGAGCCATCTCAATATCTGAGTTATCTATTCCTATGTTTTTTAGAACGTCAAGGCTTAAATCAAAACGTACTTTGAACTCATCCATAGCCATATTCATATCAGATACAATTGCATGCACATCCGGCATGGTAAATGCACGAAGTCTGCGAAGACCGGTAAGCTCTCCAGATTGTTCTCTTCTGAAAGAATAACGTGTAAGCTCATACAGTTTTAATGGTAAGTCTTTGTAGGAAATAGTTGCATCATGAGCCATTAAGAATTGACCGAAGCATGCTGCAAATCTGAGGAAAAAACTTCTTTTATCAGATTCAATCTGGTATTGACGAGCAGGAAATCTCTGCAAATACTTTGAAAGAGTTGGATGATCCATATCATACATGATAGGTGTTTCAACCTCAAGACCACCATACTCAGATACTCTTCTGTTTACATATTGCTCGATTAGTTTTTTTATGAATCTGCCTTTTGGATAGTATCTCATGTTTCCACCATCAGAGGCAGGTTCATAATCTGCGATTTCTAGTTTTTGCATGAGCTTAACATGAGCTGGTTCTCCTTTTACCGCACGTGATTTTTCTTTTTCGTAAAATGAAAAGGTCTTCAAGTTTTTATAATCTTTAAAATTGAATTTATCTATATCATGAAGTATTCCATCTGGAGAAAGTATATGCCAATAAGAAGAAAGTTTTCTTTCTTTTTTCAATGATTCATTTTCAGCGTCTTCTTTTTTATCAGGAATAATTTCTCTTGAAAGTTCTGAAAGTGGATGGCCTTTGCAAGAAATCTTAAAAGCTTTGTACCATCCGAAAGGAGAACGCTTTACATTAAAATCCTTCTGACTTAGTTCATACTCGATTTCAATAAGTATTTCTTGTGCTTTTTTAGGGCTTGCAAGATTGCTAGAAAGATGTGCATATGGATAAAGCATGATGTTTTTGACTTTTAGTTGTTCTGCTGTTTTTACTATTTCTGCTACTGCTTGACTGATTGCCTTAGAACGAGATTTTTCATCAACTTTTTCAACTGCAGTAAAAGCCGTTAGAGCTTCTTCGAGTCGATCGTGTTTTTTATCAGTTTCCTCAGGAGTTTTTATTGCTTTATCTTTTACTTCGTATTCGATATAATCGCTATGTATTAGTAAGAGTTTCATAACTAACCAATCCCTGTAAAACAATGACTATTATTAAAGATAATGATTAATGGGGGAGGCGGCGGAGGTGTTAAACACCGCAATTAAAAAAATTATTTAATTGATACTCTTTGCAATCCCATCTCTCCGCCTAAGTTTCGTATGTATTAAACAATATAAAACAGTTTCGGAAAAAAAGAAATGTGAATTTTTTCTCCTGTGAACTAAGGAGAAAAATTAAATTAATTTTTTGTAAGAGTCAGCATCGAGAAGGTCATCTGTTTCCGATTTATCACCAACTTCTATCTCGACTAACCATCCATCTTCGTAAGGGCTTGTATTTACCATTTCAGGTGAATCTTCAAGTTCTGAATTAATATTTACAATTTTTCCAGAAACTGGTGAATAAATCTCAGATACTGATTTTACAGATTCTACAACGCAGAGCTCATCGCCTTTTTTAACTTCCTTTCCTTCTTCAGGAAGTTCTACAAAAACAATATCAGTAAGCTCTGCTTGAGCATGATCTGTTATTCCTACTTTTGCAGTGCTGCCCTCAATCTTGAGCCATTCATGTGTATCAGTATATTTCAAATCATTTTTTACTTCATCACTCATATTTATCAAACCCTGGTATTTTCAAACTTGTTTTAAATATTTTGCCTAGTTGTTATCCGCCCAATCTTTTGGGACGAATGGCGGTTTTACAACCTTTGCTCTAACAGGCTTTCCACGAATCATTATATCAAGAGTACTGTCTTTATCACGATAGTCAGGGTGAACATAGCCCATAGCTATACCTTTTCCAAGGCATGGCGAAAGTGTTCCGCTTGTAACCTTTCCTACCTTTTTACCGTCTTTATGGATTTCAAATCCATGTCGAGGTATTCCTTTTCCCTCACAGACAAGACATGTGATTCGTTCATAGTCGCCTTTTTCTTTTTGTTTGAGAAGAGAACCTTTGCCTATGAAATCATGATCCCAGTTTATAGCCCAACTCATCGTAGCTTCCAAAGGTGTTCTTCCTCCTTCAAACTCATTTCCAGCAAGCATAAAGCATTTTTCCAGACGAAGCGTGTCACGGGCACCAAGGCCTATCGGTTTAATATCGTATTCTTCCCCTGCTTTCATAATTTCTTTGAATACTTTTTCAGCATCATTTGAATTAATATTTAGCTCAAATCCAAGTTCTCCAGTATAACCTGTATGTGAAATTATGCAGTTTATACCTGCTACCTCTGCATATTGGCATCCGAAAAACCCAACTTTTTTGAGATCTGTATCTGTTAATTTCTGAAGCGTGTCACGTGATTTAGGACCTTGGACTGCAAGTATTACAAAATCATCTGAAACGTTTTCTGCACTAGCACAAATATTGTTTTCATCTGCTTTTTGATTAAGCCAATCTGTAATAGTATCAGCCATTCCAGCATTTGGTATCATCATGTATTTGTCGCCCAAATGCATAAAGATTGTATCATCAATTATGGTTCCATCTTCACGAAGAATTGCAGTGTACTGACTTTTTTTATCGGCTATCCTTGATGCATCTTCCATTGTTGTAAGTGTTATCAGTTTTTCTGCTTCTTCTCCTGAAATCCATGTGTTACTCATATGTGATACATCAAAAAGCCCTACAGATTTTCTAACTGCTAAATGTTCATCTTTTATTGATGAGTATTGTATAGGCATTTCAAATCCTGCAAATTCAGTAAATTTTGCTCCAAGTCCCTTCTGTAAATTGTACAGCGGTGATCTTTTGACCATAAATATTCCCCGGCAGGGAAATATAGTAGGCATAATAAAAGATTTCGACATTAAAAGGAAGTTATAGGATCTTTGTATAGCTTTTCTTCAGTAGAATCCATTTCGTTTTTTAATAAAAATCTAATCTTTTCATCATTATCTAAGGTTGATTCAATGATTTTTAAAGCATTAATGTAGTTTTTTTCAGAAGATTCTTGTTTTTTTAATATTTTATGCAATCGGGCAAGATTCCAATATGAAAAAATATGATCTCGATTAAGACTAATTGCACTATCAAACATAATTATTGCTTTTTTGTATTCTTCCGAGCTAAAATACTTAACACCCATCTGAAAGAATTTTTCTGCTTCTAATACGATTAATTTTTTTGAGAAAAAATCTAATTCCACATTAAAATCACTTGACATAGCTTTTTCTTTTAAGCTTTTAATTATAGTTTTTTTATCATATTTTAAAAATTTTTTGAAAGTTGTCCTACCAATTTCATAAATCGTCATAAATAGTTCTTCCTGAGAGCCAGCAAAGTTATCAATTTGGCTCATTAATTTAGCCAATAAAGATGGATAATCTATTTCACTTAAATGATTAAGAACATCTATGAATTTATCAACTTCATCTCTTTTTAATAATTCTTTAGAAAGAAGAAGTTCAATAAACACAATAGTTATTATCGGTGATCTAACTGCACCTTCATAGAGTATAGTCTCTATTTCTTTGATATTATTTGTTTTTAAATATTTAGAAAGATTTTTTGAAATAAAATCAATGAACTCTTCGATTTCCAATGATACTATTTGATTTTCTGTATCAATTAGCTTATTTTCTAATAATTTCTTCCGATAAAACGTAATTATTTGACATGCATTATAGTCAATTGGTTTTTTGCAAACCATTTTTAGAATAGGTTGATATTTATCATCTGAAAAATATTGTTTTTCAATTTCTGTAAAACCAATGTCTATTAAAATTTCTTCGAGTAGATCATCAGGAAAGCAGAATCTATGAATCATCCCTGGAAAATCAACCCCATATATCCAGGGTAGCGAAAATTTACGAGCTTCTTGTCCTCCTTTAAGATAGTTTTCAAAAGTCTTTTTAATATCAGGCGTTTCTATTATGAGTTTCTTATCTGGTTTTAATATACGATAGCATTCACTTAAGCAGTGTATAGAATTTATGATGCCCAGATGCTCAATTACTTGCGACATATAAATTTCTTCAAAAGAATTTTCTTCAAAACTAAGATTATTAGCAGACATAATTTTGTCTGCTACTGTATTGTTATATGCATCTACATTGGTATACCCTTTTTTATAAACACCGCCACATCCTAAGTTTAGTTTCATTTTAATCACTTATACTATGTATTCTTCCGCATTTATTTTTGTAAGAATCCCCGGGGTAGATTCTTCGTTTTTATCTTCACTTTCAAGTTTTTTAACATCTTTTATATCAATAAAAATGTTTTTTCCAAATAGATTGCTGAAATTGTTTTCAAGTTCATTAAACAATTTTTCAACAGGGCAACCAATTTCTCTTTTTTCTTCATCAATTATTACAAGAATATCGATTTTATTAATATCTCTCTGAACAAGTTGTATCCTATCGATTTTATTAGTTCTAAGATTATACATAACTTTACCTATCAGGTCTGAAACTGCTCTAGGATATACAATTTTATTATCTGGTAAAACAATAGTTTCTTTTATTCTTCCATGGACACATTTTATTAAATCGGTTGGTAAACCACAGTCACAACATCCTTCTTTTAAAGATATAATATCACCCATTCCCATGTATCTTATTAGAGGAGTGCCATAGCCATATAATTTTGTAAGGGCTAATCTGCCACTACATTCTTTTGATAATATATTGTTATCTTTATCTAAAGATTCAAGGTGGAGATAATCAGAGTTTATATGCAAAAAACCATGTTCACATTCAAAAGATATAGGACCACCTTCAGTTGATCCATAAAGATCGTATACTTTTACTCCAAATGTTTCCTCGACTTCTTTTTTTTCATAATTTCCAAATATTCCTCCAGAAGACATAAAGCATTTTGGTTTTACATTTTTACCGTATCCCTTCATTTTTAATAGAGCAAGATGCCTTATTGGGCCAGGAAATCCTATTATATACTCTGGTTTGAACCGATCGATTTTTTTTATAATATCAACAAGATTATCGTCAGCATTTATTTGTTGTATATTGTTTAGAGATGTAAAAGAACCAATAGTTGGAGAAACGCCTGAATCAAACATCCTAGTAGGGCCCGTCTGTGAATAAAAATTAGCGATAATTGTTATTTTTGACTTATTCCACCTGGCACCATAATATTGTAGTTGACGCGCGTATAGAATGAGGCTTTTCATTATAGTGTATGAGTCAGTATAGTAAGAAACAGGATATCTAGTGCTACCTGAAGTATTTACTACGAATAAATTTTTGCTATTTTCAGGTAAAATACCATCCGGAAAGTTTTCAATCAAATCTTTTCTTGTTATAACTGGAAGTTTTTCTATATCTTCAATTGTTTTTACGTCATCTGGGGAAACAGATGCCTTCTTGTATTTTCTATTATATAGAGGTATATTATAAGCATATTTTACTATATTTCTAAAGTTTTTATCCTTTATTTTTTTAATTTGATCTCGATTAGCTTTTTTTAATCTGTTTGAATCCACAACATACTCTGTTGAGACCTTTAACAAAGTCAAAGGACTCCAATTAACATTTATCATATGATATAAAACGAAACAAAAAAGTGATTTACATAGTTTTTTAAAAAAACATTATCTAAAAATACCTTTAGGAGTCACCCCATCCATATCGCCCTTTTTTATATTGAATAAGTCAAATATTACAGAAGGGACGTCCCATATTTTCATATCAGATATTTCATAATTTTCTTTAATATCTGGGCCTTTAATCATAAAAATACCATGTAATATATGATTTCCAGAGGTAGGACATTTCATTAGAAAAGAAGGAGATATAAAATGTTCTTTATATAGTGGAAAATATCCTTTTCCTGTTAAAATTGCTATATCTGGAGCAAAAATTGAATATTTACCTTTATATATCTCGTCTTTCCTAAAGGCTTTTTGTATAACTTGTTTATTTGTTTTAGGATCTTTTATCTCAATTAAAGTCCTAGATATAAAATCAACAATATGAAAATAGTTTTCTAAACTAACTATGCCCTTTGGCTCCCTGCCTTTAAGATTTATATAAATATGCCCACCAACGCCAATTGAAAATGCCTTAGTTTTTTTCCAATCAATATCTTCTTTTGATAAAAATAATTTATTTATTAGATGCTGTCCATCACCAGAGTCTTTTGCAGCACCTTGTACACTAATTCCAATCTTTTCAACTATTTTTAATAAGTTCTCAATGTTAAGATGATGCTTTAAACACATCATTTTTAACTTTGTGAACGGAGTTCGTTTAAGCGATAATAAACCCATCTGCATTAGGATATTATTCATCAAAACAACTTTTTCAACACGGTCGAATCCATGGTCTGAGAGTATTATAACTGTTGTATTATCATCTATTTCATCTAATAATTCCCCTAGAAAGTTATCAAATTTTTTGTAAACTTCAGGAATACAATCTTTCATTATTTGATAGTTTTTTTCTTTATCAAATTTTTTTTCTTTATCTTCATAATACTTCCAAAATGAATGCTGCAAAACATCAGTTCCTTCAAACAAAACAACAAATAAATCCCATTCCTTTGTATTCATCAGATATTTTGTTATTTTAATCCTTTTATCCATATTTTCAAATGTTGATTTTATATATTCATCTTCTAATCCTTTCCTAGAAGATGCACCAGAAGGTCTGGGATAAGAGCCAAATTTTTGTTCCAACTCGTTTCTGAAATTCTCTGGATATGTATAAGGTCTATCTGGAGGAGTTAGGAAACCAGTAATCAAGTGGCCATTTACAGGTTTTACAGGATAAGTAACCAAGATATTCTGAACTATCACTTTTTTGCCTTTCCTCCCCAATGTTTCCCAAAAATATGGTGCTTTTATCATATTTGCATTCAAAAAAGATTCATCATAGGAAAATGGTTTCTTTATTATGAAATCATAAATTCCATGATTACTCGGTTCCATACCTGTGCTAAAGGACGTCCAAGCAGAAGAAGAAAGTGGTGGTACAGTAGATTGGAGTTTAGAAAATGATCCTTCATCCATCATTTTTTTAAAATTTAGCAATTTTTTTTTCTTTATAAGTGGATGTATAACATTAAAAGTTGCACCATCTAAACCCAACACAATAACTTTTTTTCGTTCACCCATGTTTGATTTTTCCTTATAATCCAAAACCATTACAGTTATTTAAAATAAATAGATAAAAAATAAATGATGTCTTTAATTATTATAACAAATTATTTAAATTATAAGGTATCTTATATAAAAGCATAAATATGAAAGGGTGGCATCCAATTATAAAAGTTAGATATATCTGGACGATAGCAGTCATCTTTTCTTTTATAGCATTACCAATCTGCAATACAGTCGGCATAGACGTGTCGGATGGAAATAATTTAGAAAAAGGAATCACGACAAATCTTCTAAAAGAAAAGTCATTTATATCATTTTTCAAAAAGAATTTGATACCTTTTCCAAAAATACAAAAAGCAATTGGTCAACGACCTCTTCTAATGATTCTTATAGAGTTTTCAGATGTTGATCATCATCCCGAACATAATTATAATTATTTCGATGACCTATTGTTTGGAGAAAAACCTAGTGTTAATGATTACTATAAAGAAGTTTCTTATGGAAAATTTAATTTTACAAAAGTAGAAATTTTAGGCTGGTATAAATCAAGAGAAGATCTTTCATCATCAAAGACAAGGGATAAAATTGTCTTAGATGCATTTAAACAAGCAGCTAGAGACAAGAAAGTTAACTATGAAAAATATGATTTAGACGGCGATAAAATTTTGTCTGTTGATGAGCTGGATGTTGTGATCTGTACATCCGGTTCATCAGAGTCAGAGCCGATGGGGGCATACCATAATTGGAGGACAAAGGGAATATGGAAAGTTATAACATGGGATGGATTGAGATTTAGCGGAGATGTAAGCGTTATTCAAGAATGGCATACATGGATGGTTTGTGCTCATGAGTTAGGACATTCCTTTAATTTACCAGATTTTTATGATTACACAAAAAGGTCAAACGGCATAGGTGTTTATGGACTAATGGGAAAAGGAAATTTGGATGGCACAAATGGCAACCATTTCACAGCATGGTCAAAGATAAAATTAGGCTGGATTGATCCAATTGAAGTAACAGAAGATGGTTTTTATATAATAAGAGATTCTGAGACAAACCCTGAAGCTTATATCCTATTGAATCCTGTAAACAAGAAAGAATATTTCTTAGTAGAAAATAGATATTCTGGAGATTCTTACGATAATTTTTCTAATTCTCTACCAGATAATGGAATAGTAATATACCATGTAGATGAAAGTGTTCCAAAATGGTATACCCCTTGGACATGGTTTCCATGGGTTAATAATCTAGAACAACATAAAATGTTAGACGTTGAATGCAGTGACAGCTTTTCTTCACATTTCAAAAACGCAGATGATCTTGATTTGAATAACAACAATGGAGATAAAAATGACTTATGGGACAACTCTTGTTACGGATTCAATAGTACATCAGTACCTTGCAATTCCAGATGGTATGATGGGTCAAAAAACGACATAGGAATATACGTTCTTTCTCAAACTGGGAAGAATATGACTGTGTATTTTTCAATAAATGGAACAGGTCCTTGGAGTGGTTTATATGATTAATAAAAAGAAATTTTTGATGATTTTGATAATCTTGTCATTCATGGTCATCTCTGGAGCAGATCCTGCAAATTCAGTACAAGTAAAAAAAGTTATAGAAAAAAGCATACACGGTATTAGTTCAAATGGAATTATATATGTTAACTCAACTGGATCTCAAGATTATGAAAGAATACAAGATGCAATAAATGATGCAAATGAAGGAGATATAATCTTCATACAAGCAGGTTTATACAATGAAAACATCAAAATTAATAAAAGAATAGAGTTAAATGGTGAAAATAAAAATACCGTAATAATAGATGGGGGGAACCTATCAGATACAATATACCTAAACGCAGAAAAAGTAAAAATATCAAACATAACCATAAAAAACAGCGGAGGATTCGACGCAGGAATAAAAATCATATCAAACAACAACACAATAAAAAACTGCAACATACTAAACTGCTGGGATGGAGTGCAATTGCACTCAGCTAATTCAACAATGCTCTCAGAATGTATGATATACGAAAATATATGGACAGGTTTGTACTTATTCGATTCAGATGAAAATAATATAGATAATTGCAAAATAACAGAAAATAATGATGGCATATTAATTGTAGAATCAAAACATAATCTAATTGAAAAATGTGTTATAGACTCAAATTCTCAAGAAGGTGTAGAGCTAGAGAGAAATTCACTTGGCAATATTATTTATAACAACAAAATTGTTTCGAATAAAGGAAGCGGGGTTTTTAACTATTGGAGTTCAGACAAGACAAATATCTCACAATGCGATATAAGTAAAAATCAAAACGGAATAATGATAGGGTCCGTTTTTTTAGGAGGTGGAGATTCGATATCAATTATGTCCAACAACATATCAAAAAATAGAGAAGCAGGGATTATTTTTCTGGGGAAAGGAGAACTTATTAAAGACACATGCGTGAATTTTAATAATATTTATGGCAATTCAAAAGGTATTTCTGCAATACAAGCCAATAACTTGGTACTGCATGCCGAGAAAAACTGGTGGGGTTCAAAATTTGGACCAAACCTCCTTGGTTTAAGGGAAAAAAGCGACAAAATAAGTTTTAATCCAATAAACAGCAAAATTTATTTCAGACCGTATCTTAGATCCCCAGAAGACATACAAACATTTATAGAGAATGAAAAGACAAAACATAATACTGTATGTTCATCTAAAAAAATTGAAAAAGAAGAGTTTTTGGGATATAGCAATAACAAAATTTCATCATCTATATTATACGTAGGAGGAGAATATACTCAAAATTACTCCAGCATCCAACATGCAATAGACAACGCATCTAATTTTGACACGATATTTGTTTTTAATGGTACATATTATGAAAATTTGGTAATTAAAAAACAAATAAATTTAGTCGGTGAAAATAAAAATACCGTAATAATAGATGGGGGGAACCTATCAGATACAATATACCTAAACGCAGAAAAAGTAAAAATATCAAACATAACCATAAAAAACAGCGGAGGATTCGACGCAGGAATAAAAATCATATCAAACAACAACACAATAAAAAACTGCAACATACTAAACTGCTGGGATGGAATAGAGATGAATTCTGTAAAAGATAATAAAATTTCAAGATGCTTTATATCTGATAACAGCAACGAAGGAATATACCTTTTAAATTCTTCTTTTAACAACATAGTAAATTCTAACATAACAAGAAACCTAGAGAGCATATGGCTAGATTATTCAGATAATAATTTGATTTCAAATTGTTCAATCGAAAATAATCAAGAGGAAGGCGTACAATTAAAAGGCTCTTCGAATAATAGTTTTATATCATGTAAAATAAGACGAAACTATCGTGGCTATGGTGTATACCTTTCGTATGAATCTAATAGCAATATAATTAGCAAAAGCGAAATATCTGAAAATGGTGTTGGAGTGTTTTTAAGCTCGGAAGGAAAAGGTAAAGGATCTTGTAAAACCACTATAACCTATTGCGATATAATCAATAACAATGGTACAGGGATATTTTTCTTAGGAGATGGTTTGTATATGAATGATACACATATACACTATAACAACATCTTAAACAATAAAAGAGCGATAAGCTCCTCTGGTTCTATAAACTGTTACATTTACGCAAATAACAATTGGTGGGGAAGTAAATTTGGCCCATTGCCATTTGGTAAAAATCGAATAGTATGGAGTTTTGGTAAAGGAAAAATATATGTTTATCCTTTATTAAAAGAAGAAATGCAAAAATAAAATTTTTAACGTAGTTATAACTCTATATTGTTTTTTCTTCTATCCTATATAAACAATGAGGATCGTTATGAGGCTGATTAGTCATAGTTATAGATCTGCACATACAACCGCCTTTACATAATTCACAATATTGACAACTTCTACAATTTTCCCCAATTTGTTCTTTTTTAAATTTCCTATTATATGAAAACGCATTGGGATCATTCCAAATATCAATAATACTTCTATCTCTCACATTTCCTTCTATATAATCATCAGTAAGAGTTTCACAACCTTTGACGGCCCCATCACTTCTAATTCCTAAAACCGCTCTTCCAGCATAGCATCCTTTCCATTTGGGGTAAAAGCTGAGACTTGGGACATATTTTGAGAAAAAACCTAGACTGTGGCTACCTATAACTCTACCTTTTGAATACTTGTTTTGAAGATCTGCTATAAAAAGACAAAGTGAATATAATTCTTCCTCAGATAATACTAAATTTTTTGGAAAACGGCCTATTAGAGATGCTTCTTGTATTTGCCAATCAAATCCTTCTTCATCTAGTAAAAATTTTTTAAGTTTCGGTAAATTTCCATAATTTATTTTATGAACTGTCGTAATAGGATTTGTTTCCAATCCTTCTTTTTTTGCTTCCTTTAAAAAATTTAAAGCCTTGTCAAAAGAACCTTTTACACCTCTTATCTTATCGTGAATTTCTTTAGTTCCATCAAAACCCACAGTCACACAATCAACTTCTAATTTTACTAGTTTCGGAACTATTTTTGAAGGTTCAAAAAACCCATTTGTAACTGTTGAAACACTCATCCCTTGTTTTTTGATTTCCTTCACAATTATTTCCCAATCTTTTCTTAAAAAAAGTTCTCCACCCATAAGACCTATGCCTTTAAAACCTATTTTTGCAAGATCTCGGCATAATTTTATACATTCTTTCGTAGAAAGCTCGTAATTTCTTTCTAAACCTGCAGATGAACCACAATGTAAACAGTTTAAATTGCACTTTAAAGTAATCTCCCAAACAACTTGACTAGGCTTATAATCAGCATCTACATACATATTTAAGCTCCCAATTTTTAGTGATATGCTAAATTAGCGTATTAAAGTGTTTATAGTTAAAAAATTATAGCACGGTTTCCTTACTTTTTAGCCATGCCTGTACTAGATAATCAGGAATATTGTATGTTTCATATAACATCTCATTCCAACTAGTAGCCCTTGCAAAATCAGTAGCCTCATAGCAAGCATATCCGCTCTTTGAAATAAGCAACGTAGGAAAACCAATAAGCCAAAGATGTTGATTATGCTTAACTGCATTTGGTGGAAAATAAACATGGAGTCCATGCGCGTTATCTCCTTCTGAGACATTATTAGCTATTATTGTATCGTTGATAGAACACATAACTTGATTGCATGCATCTTTTATTCGCTCTGCCTCTGAATTGTTGGAGTTTATTTTTTTGTATAACAATTCTGAGAAATGATATATATCAACCCATACATCCTTAAAGAAGGGTATATCAAATTTCCACAACAATTCCCTTATTTTTGGTAAATACATAGAATAGCCAAGTCTTGTTCTAGGATACCAGGGGCCAAATTTCCTAGCTTCATATCTGGCCTCTTTTATCACTCCTTTGTATTCATCAATATTATCTATTAAAGACAAGGATAATTCATTTACAGAAATCGCTAGTCTATTTATTTTACTTAGATTGGTAGCAGACAATGTAGTATCGACAGGAATGTTTGTTTTTTTGTTAAATGGGGCACACCCCAAGTATGCAGATGTATTTTTACCGGCATTAAAATTATTTACGACACATTTTGCATATTCTTCAGGTGTTAAATCTGTATTATTTTTTAGATAAGATAACGATTTATTTAATGGCCAAGAATATTCATAATTACTTGTAAAAGACTGCATGTTTTCTTCTGAAGCCACCATATAATCTGCAAATGGAGAAATCTGATAAGCAACTTCTAGAGATCCTGTTATACAAGTTGTAAATTCGATTACGTCTATTTTCTCTCGTCCATTATTTGTTATTTCTCTTAATGCCGATGAAAATTCTGGCATATCAATGTATTTCTTTCCAAATAACGATTGAGTTCGTGATTTTGCAGTATCATCATCTAAACAGATGCCTTGCCAACTCATACCCCTAGGGCTGTTGATATTTAGAATCAAATGCTCTGAAGGAAAATCCTCCTTAACTCGTTTTAAACATTTAACTAAGGTATCCTTATTACCCATATCTGAATCTACTTCATCCCAAGACAAATTTGTGATATTCTCTCCTCCAAAATAATAAAATCTTGTTTCATCGTTTGGAAACATCGTATCTAAAAGCATTACTATATTTATGTCTTGATCAGAACCTACTTTGCTCATTATATCAATAAGACGTCTTGAATCATTTTTTAATAAATTTTTACCTAGATAAGCATCCCATGAAGCATAGCAAACATAAGTCCATTTTGAAATATCGGAAGATGATTTTTCAGATAATCGACTTATCTCGTTTGCGTATACGATTTGACTAAAGTTTGCTAACAAAAATACAAAAAGTAAACCAAAAACAAATACAGATTTTTTAAGACTTATTTTCATTTTTATCTCCCTTAATTCAATAATATTATGTTTATACAATATAAATATATTTTGTATAATAATGTTACATTAATGCAATTGATTATTTTCCCGAAAGTTCTTTCTCAATTTTATAAAAGCAGTATGGATGATTATGAGGTTTACCTGTAAATCCAACAGACATACCTGTGCAACCTCCCCTACAAACTTGCCCATGTTTACAATCTTTACAATTTTCTCCAAGATCTTTAACGTCAAATCTACGATTATGGGAAAAAGCATTGGGATCGTTCCAAATATCAATAACACTTCTTTCACGAATGTTTCCTTCTACTCTTGAATTTGGTTCAGAAAGACAGCCTATTATATCACCATTACTTTTGATACTTATTACCGTTATACCTGCCTGACATCCAGTCCAAACAGGGTAAAGCCCAAGGCAAGGGAAGTGGCTTGAATAGTAACCTAAACAATGAGCACCAATTAAAGGAAGTTCTCCTTTTTTGTATTTTTCTTGCATGGATGCGATAAAAAGTGCTACAGAATAATATTCTTCTTTTGATAATGCTAATTCTCTAGGGAATCTGCCAGCAGGTGTTGCAATTTGAATCTGCCAAGCTATGGATTTATTAAGAAGAAAATCCCTGATCATGGGTAGCTCCTTTAAATTCAATTTACTAACAGTAGTAAGTACTGTGGTTGGAAGGTCTGCTCCCTTTGATGACTCTATGTAATCTATAACTTTATCAAAAGAACCTTTTACACCCCTTATCTTATCGTGTGTTTCAGCAATACCGCCGTCTAGACTAGTTGAAACACTATGTGGTTGAAGGTCGACAAGTTTCGAGATAATATCTCTATTAATATTATATCCATTTGATATAATCATCAATCTCATCCCGAGATCCTTCACCTTTTTAGCAATAATATGCCAATCTCTTCTAATAAGAGGTTCCCCACCCATAAGACATACATCTTGTGTTTTTAGTTTTGCTAAATCTTCAACCAAGTTTAAAGCCTCATCTGTTGTTAGCTCATCAGGACGTGCTTTTCCTGCAGAGGAGCCACAATGGGAACATTTGAGATTACATGCCAAAGTAGTTTCCCATACAGCTATACCTGGACAATATCTTTTTATATCAACGATATAACATCACATCCAACGTATCCAAATGTAAATATTTAAACTACTTCAAAATTTAAAGAAAGATATATCTCTTATTATTCTTTGATAGCTTTTAAAGTTGCATTTATTAGATAAGTAGACTAGAAGTCTCTTATACTAATTGTTCCGTAGTATGTTCCAGCTTTGTATACGTCTTTAGAACTTACCGTACCATAATATGTTCCGGCCTTGTATACATCATTAGGACTTACTGTACCATAATCTGTTCCGGCCTTGTAAAGATCTGCAGATGAACTAGACTCTATTTTTTGATTTACCGAGTTTGATAAAATACGATCTACATCTTTACTACTAAGCCCAAGTCCTGCCACAACATCATAAATAGTTCTCTTACCCATGTAAAAGTAATCGTAGCCACCTATATATAAAATTTTTGTTATAAAATTAAAAAAACATACAAAAATGTGACTATATTAACAAATATAAACGATTTTAGTTATTTACTTTGATTCTTGTTCAATTCTGTAAAAACAATAAGGATCGCAATGTAATTCACCTGTGGACATATATGAAGTTTCTATACATCCACCTTTACAAATCCTAGAATACTTACATTTTTTACAAAATCCTTTTAAATCATCTAATCTAAAATTGCGATTATAAGGAAAAGAATTTGGATCATTCCAAATATCAACAATACTTCTTTTTCTTATATTATCTTCAACAAAATGATGTGTTAAAGAAGAACATCCTTTTACGCCCCCATCACTTTCTATCGCCATTATATTGATACCCGCCTGACAACTATGCCACTTTTTAAAACCAGTGATATCCGGCAAGTATTCTGAATGATATCCCATATCATGAGCGCCATTTATGAATTCTTTTCCACGAGGATGCTCCTTCTGGGTTTTATGTATAAATTCACCCATCTCATAAAATTCTTTTTGATCCAACAAATATTTTTTAGGAAATCGTCCGGCAACATCAGTTAGCTGAAGTTCCCAAAATAATTTCTTATCATAAAGTACATCCCTTAAAATCGGTAACTCGTTAAAGTTTAATTTATGAACCGAAGTAACAACAATCACAGGGATTTTTAAATCTATACAAGTATCTATAAAATTCAAAACGTTTTCAAAAGACCCTTTTACTCCCCTGATCTTATCGTGTGTTTCAGCAATGCCACCATCCAGACTTAAACCAATAAAACAAGGAGACAATTCTTCTAATTTTTTAAACAAAGGCTTACTATTTATAAATCCATTTGATATAAAGGCCAATTCAATTTGTAAACCTTTGATTTTTTCTGCTATTTCAAACCAATCTTTTCGTAGGAAAGGCTCCCCACCCATCAATATTATTCTTTTACAGTTTATTTTTTTTAAATCATCACATAATTTTAATGATTCATCTAATGATAATTCATCTTCAGCAGCTTTGCCTGCAGAAAATTCACAATGAAAGCATTTTAAATTACATTTTAAAGTGATTTCCCAAGAGATTGCGTCTAAAGCATATTTCATAGAACTCAACTTATTTGACTCCCATATATATAACTCTAAAGATTTAAAATTTATTGATCGAAATAGTGAAAAAAAAATTGATTTAAACAAAAAATTTATCAAATAAACAGAACGATACACCTAAGATATGAAAAAAACAGAAATCTCTGGAGTTTATAAAGATAGAAATCAATATTTTACAATAAATCCTGTAAGAGGATTTAAAGTTTATAACGAGAGGATAATAAAGAAGAAAGGATTAGAATACCGCTCTTGGAATCCTTATAGAAGCAAGCTTGCTGCTGCTCTATTAAACGATTTAAGCTTTAAAATAAAACAGTATAACAATGTTTTATATCTAGGTGCAGCAACTGGTACAACTGTAAGTCATATCTCTGATATAATTCAAAATGGAGTGATTTATGCAGTTGAAAGTGCCCCTGTTTCTATGAAAAAACTTCTCAAAATATGCGATAAGAGAAACAATATAATACCTATATCAGAGGATGCTTTTCATCCTGATAGATACAGCACGATTGTTCCAAACACCGATATAGTATACCAAGATATTTCTCAAAGGAACCAGTCAGAAATTTTTGTAAAAAACATAAATAAACATATGAAAAAAGATGGTTTTGGAGTGATAATGGTTAAAGCAAGAAGTATTGATGTTTCTTTAAAGCCTAAGAGGGTATATGAACAAGTCTGCAGAGATTTAGAAGAAAATGATTTAAAAATAAGGCAAGTTATTGATTTATCACCCTTCGAAAAAGACCATGCAGCAATTTTAGCAAGTTTTTGAATTATTGCGAAATCATCATTATTACCTAGTTGCATTCAATGACTGAATTTATGAAAATTTCAGACAAAACAATGTTTCTTACAAAATTTTTCTTTCCTTTCATACTAGGATTTGGAGTTTTTGGTATATGGTCAGCTTTAAGCAATACAATAAGTTTGATATGGCCTTTAATAGCAGCATATTTTTTTCCACCTTTTGGAAAAGAAACAATTATTCCTTTAGGAATCGGGGTTCTTAAAAATGGACTTACAGTGCCTTTTATAAATCTACATGTAGAACCAGTTTCAGTTGATCCTTGGTCTATAGCACTTGCAATTGCATTTGTTGATATAGTAGTTGCTTTGTTTCTTGTTTGGAATTACGATCTTGCAAAAAAGATACCAATTGTTGGCAAATTCATGGAAAAAGTAGAAAAAATCGGCAGGAAAAGCGAGGATAAATATAGTTGGATTAAGCCACTTAGATTCATTGGAATTATATTGTTTGTGATGGTTCCATTCCAAGGGTCAGGTGGGCTTGTCGGCTCTATTGTAGGGCGTTTAATCGGAATGAAACCAGTTCACACATTTATTGCAATATCAATAGGTGCTGTTACAGGTTGCCTTCTAATTGCATTTTTTTCAGATTTGATACTTAGTTTTGTAGTCAAAAATGTGTTGATTGGTTTTCTTGTCTTAATTGTAATCTTAGTAATAGGGCTCATGTTTTGGATCAGTCGTAAAAATAAAAAATAGACAATGAAAGACTATTTTTGACAATAGATGTACAATACATTTTTTATATAATAAGTAATAAATATATTAATGACTTTAAAATAAGTACTTTGGAGAATTGTTAAGACATGAATGTTAGTTATAAACTTGTTGGAAGTTTAGCTATTATATTATTGCTTTTCTTATCCATAATTCCAACTAGTTTATCTGAAGAAAAAGATGATGAACCCTGGTGGGATGATTCTTGGTCTTATCGTCAAAGAATAATTCTCCCAATAAATACATCCGAAGAGGATTTGAACTATCAACCAATCGATATTCTTTTTGAATTTGAAAATAGTTGTTGGGCTGAAAACGAAAAAAGTCATTCTATAAGGGTTATTTACCAATTCGAAGGGTATTTTAAAGAATTAGAGTCACAGATTTACAATCTCGAATATAGTGATGATACACACATTATATCCTGTGGATTAGTTTTTCTTATTCCTGAAAATGCTAACGGTCAAGAGGAATATTACGTGTATTATAACGGAGAAGAAACTAGTGATGTAGACTATGTAGATAGAGTAAAAGTCGAAGATTCATATTTTTCATATGAGCCAATCAGAGGCATAGGAGTTGAAACATGGACGTATAATATAATGCAAGGGGAAAACATTATTTATTCAATTGCAAAGGAAGGCAATCTTATAGGAGATAACGTATGTCAGCAGGTTGTAAAACTTAAGAAAGGGGCAAAAAACCTTTTACCTAACCAGGCAGATCATACTGTATCATATGCTTTTTTATATTATTGGTATGAAAATGACAAATGGGATGAGATGGATACTGCAGAAAAACTAGTTTCAAGCGAAGTGTCAATTGATGGGAATCTTATGGTAAAGGTAGGAATAATTAGTGAAGATAAGAAGGGGGAAATCCGTTCAACTGTTTTTCATAAATATTATTATTGTCCAAGATCTGACAAAAGCCTTTATTCAAATATTAAACATGAGATATTAACAGAACTCCCTTCAGGCGAATATGCTGAAGGCTTTTTTATGAACACTATCAACGGTGTTTTAAAAAGCAATGTCATAAAAGAATTAGATTATGGACAAATGCCAAAATATATGCATTTTTATAGTGAATCAGATCACATTAAGGTACATGAATTTGACCCTTATCCAGAAAGCATCTGGGAGAGAATAATAGGAGAAGAAGATGATTATGATCTTGGAAATCCTCCTTGGATAAGTATTGATAGCGGAGAAACTGGTATGGCACATGGTGTTGTGTTTGACAATCTCAATGTTGTATCATCAGGAAAAGACGAAAGACAAGGCATACAAATACAACTTTACCAATCAAATAGTCCAAATTTACCTGGATTGAAAGGACGTAATTCTTATCTTTATATAGGTAGGAATTCCTATGAGCCTGATGAAGAAGTAGATATAATACTTCCAGAGGACTATGTAGTTGAATTCAAGTGTCTTTACTATAGTACAGAAAATGAAGGATATAAAGGCGTAGAAAAACAGGTTAGTTTGTATCATTCGCTTATAGATTATCAACCATCAGAGGAAGAAGAGATATCTGAAGAGGTGGAGGCAGAAGAATATAATCTTACTATTTACACTCACGTTCCATTAAATCTTATTCTTAAAAAACTTGGTTCAAATATTTTACTTAAAAATTCTTATTTCCACGTAGAGTTAGTGCGAGATGGAATCGTTGTAGGTTTTGAACCAGCTGGAAAGATATCTTTTAATAATGATTATAAGATAGATTGGGACAATATTTCTTTTTTCAGAAAAGCTGTTTTTCCACATCAAAAACCCGGAGAATACATTGCCAAGGTTTACCTTGTAAACCCCGTTTTTGGCAATAAAAGAGAGTTTATTGGATTTGGAAATGTCAATTTAACAGAAGATAAAGAGATTCAGATTAAATGCAAATCCCAAGGTAAACTAAATTTGTCTTTTATAGATCAAAACAAAGAAGGATTAAAAGCGATTGAAACTATTATTTTAAAAGATGGGTTTGAAATCCATAGATTCACTTGCAATTCAAAAGGAAACTCATCAATTGGTTTACCCGCAGGCCTTACTGAAAAATATACTTTAAAGTCTTATTACAAGGGCTTTTTGATAGATGAGAGAGAAATATCTCTTAGCTTCCTAAATAACCTTTTTCCCATCAAAAAAACTTTAGATTTTGAGGTTTATGATTTAAAGGTTGAAATTAATAACTCTTCAGGTAAAACACCTGATTTTGATATTAAGATGAGTCTGACAAGTAGCAATATGGAAAGAATAGTGACAATAGAACCTGACCGGATTGAAGATGGTGTTTATTATTTTGAAAAACTTATACCTGGTGAGTATAATCTTACTGTTGAATATGATTCTATTAAATCTACTGAAAGTATAACTATTAATTCCGAAGAAAAACTGTATCTAGAATTACATGATTTGACAGTTAATCTTTATGACACTTGGGGTTTTCCTGCAGATAACAACGAATCTTTAGTGTTTATTAAAGGCATTAATTTCGATGAGTCATTTACAATTTATGCGCAAAAAATATCAGGAGGAAAATACAAATTTTCGAATCTTTACCCTGGGCAATACACTGTTTTTATAACTTACAGATCTACTGATTTAAAGCATGATATCACCATACCTGCTTTAGAAAACAAAGTAACACTTGATTTGCCAGTTGAGTTTAATATAACAACCAAGGTTTTTGATACCCATGGAAACCGCTTATCAGATGCAAAAGTTATAGTAATAAAAGAGGGAAAAGAAATACTTGGCTCTACTGGCGATAAAGGAATTTTTGTATTCTCAGTTCCCCCTGGAGAATATAGTGTAAAAATCTTATATGAAAACGAACTTGTTGCACAAAGAAAAGTCGATGTTTTAAATGACAAAACTCTAACAATTGCTACTATCAAAGAACCATTAGAGCCATATCTAGTAATAATCGTTGGCATAATCCTTTTGATAGGAGCCGGGTTATATTCATATAAAAATAAAAAACTATTATTCTTTTTGAAAGTTTCAGCAATCATATTAATATTAATTTCTTTAATTAGCCCATGGTGGAGTATAAGCGGGGAGAAAACAGATCCTCATTTTGAGACATGCACTAATTTGTATATACATCCAAACCGCATGGTAACACTTACAAAAGACACGGATTTTGTTGCAGGAGACATCTCAATAGTTGAAGAAACTTTCAACTTGCTTGTTGACGTAATAGTATATCTATCAATTATAACAGTTGCTTTGCTTATAACAAATATTTTACTTAAACGATTTACAAATTTTAAAAAATCATCCGTTTTTGCAATGTTTTTAGCTACATGCATAATGATTAGCTCTACTATTATGTTTTATTTTGCAGCCTCAATACTCTCGGAGACAACTGTCGGAAGCTTATTTGGCTCAGGAGAACTAAGTATCTTACTTTATGGAAATAATGTTTTTGAGCAAATGATATGTAATTGGGGCCTGAATATTGGTTTCTTTTTGTTTTTGTCATCATCTATTATTTTGTTGCTTTTGTTTTTATACAATATTAAGAAAAGCTCTAAAATAGAGTTTATATGCAAAATATTTAGGAAAGGTAAAAATTATAAGTGACGTTTATATAATAACTAGGTTAGAGAGAGGAGTATTGAGTATGTTCAAAAAGCCTAATACAATAGTAACTTTAGTACTGTTGTGGTTAGTCTTAGCCGCTATATTTTTTTTATGGGGTGGGTACTCACTGAGTATTGTATTAGATATACCAAGTTGGTTTGTTGATTACGGTTCTGAATTTCGTATACTTACACCCATACTGCATTTTGGATATCTTTTGTCCACTATAATCTGGTTAGTATTCTCGGTGGTTTTTGTTATATTTTCATATGGTACTTTAAAAAAGGACCATAAAATATGGACTACGGGGCTTATAGTTTCTACCATATTTCTTGTAATTTTGGGTCTTATGATAGCAAGCTTTATGGTGAACTTAGCACTATTCCAGGATATTTTCTCGATATGGGGAATTATTACGTCAATAATTGCTTTTATGACTGATCTGGGGATAATATTCTTTATTACACGTCCTATGACAAAAATTTATTTTGAATTAGAATAAAGTTTAAAATTAGATAGAAACGTTAATCTCCGAAAGCATTCTGTTGATTATATACGAGGGTGCTTCACCAAGAAGTGTTTTGTATTCTGATTCAGGTATATCTTTAGATCTTGATAATTTTTCAGTGTTTTCAAGGTGTTTTTTAATATTTTCAATATAAAAAGCCTCAATTTTGTCTTTATTTTTTTCAAAAAACTTTTTTAATTCCATCTTTCTTAAAAACTTTAGTTTAATTCTTTTTTCTTCAATTTGGTCTAATAACGGCAATATAACACTATCAATAAGTTCTCCTTTTACAAGATCTACGAGATCATCGGCTAGCTGATACGCAAGCCCTATTTCTCTCCCATAATCGTTAAACACTTTTAGTATATCACCGCTCATGTTTGCCTCAAGAACACCTGCTTTGCAAGAAGATGAAAACAATGCTGCTGTTTTTAAATCAATTATTCTACGATAGGCGTCAAATAACTCGCTTTTTGGCATATTTTTTTGATCTTTTCCATGGTTAAATTTGATTTCATCCATTTCTCCTGTTACAACTTCGTTCCATGAGTCAACATATAGTTTTGCTACTTCCTTACCATGTGAAAGAGCAATATCAAAACCAGTTGTGAGCATCTTATGACCCATCAAAATCGCGTTTCCGATCCCTTTTTTGGCATGATAGGCAGGTTTTCCACGTCTTTCTAAATCTTTGTCGATTATATCATCATGAACAAGTGATGCTCCATGGGCAAGCTCTATACTTACAGTTCCTTCAAGCATTCTCTCATAATCATGCTTTTCTTCTTTACCTTGAGTACATGCTTTAAAAGTTAATTGACCAAGAAGAGATCTTAGGCGTTTTCCACCACCAAGTATATTTTTCATGTCCTCATCTGTTATTATGTTAGATATTTTGTTTTCAACATCATCATAGGACAAATCAAAAAAGGATTCTAAATTCGTTTTATTTTCGTTTATAACCATAATGCTTACCCCCCCGCAAATTCATGGATATATTATACGCGGTATATTAAAGGATATAGAGTATTAATATCTTTTCGTCAGATATTAAGGCTTTTGTCGAAGTACTATTTAAAGCCCTTTGAAATTATATATATCTCAGAACTACTTTTTCGTGATGCTTTTGGATGAAATCTTTTAATTGAATTAAATCTTGGTTTTAATTCTTCTATAAAATCGTTAAAATCTGAACCTTCAAATACTTTGCAAACAAAGTTTCCATTATTTTTTAAAAAAAGCTCTGCTGTTTCAAATGCTTTTGTACAAAGATATATGCTTCTTGCCTGATCTATATCATAATTACCAGATATATCAGGAGACATATCCGATATAACAGTGTCTATCTTTTCTTCGCCAAGTATTTCTTTGATTTTTGAAATAGTTTCAGTTTCTCTCATATCTTCTTCTAAAAAGATGACATTATCAATTGGCCGTATAGGTAAAAGATCAACTCCTATTAGTTTTCCATTATTACCTATTATTTCTTTTGCAACTTGACTCCATCCACCTGGTGCAGCTCCTAGATCTAATACATTGTCACCTTTTTTTAAAACTTTGAATTTTTGGTTTATTTGTTTTAGTTTAAAAGCAGAACGGGCTCTATAACCAGTTTTTTTTGCCTGTTTATAGTAATGCTCATGTTTTTTTTCTGAGTACCAGCGAGTTGGCATAAAAAAAAAGAAAAAATTGTTGGATTATAGAATTATGTCTATATCCAATCGTTCTGCTAGTTCTTTGTATCTGTTTCTGATTGTAACTTCTGTAACACCTGCAACGTCTGCTACTTCTCTTTGTGTTCTTCTTTCTCCGCAAAGTATACTTGCAATATATATACTTGCTGCGGCAACCCCTGTGGGGCCTCTTCCGCTTGTAAGTTCTTTGTCTGCTGCATCTTTGAGTATTTCTATTGCTTTGGATTGAACGTCTCCTGAGAGCTTTAGTTCGCTGCAGAAACGGCTTATGTAATCCTGTGGGCTTGTTGGCATTAGTCTTAGTCCTAGTTCACGTGCTATAAAACGATATGTACGGCCGATTTCTTTTCTTGAGACTCTTGAAGCTCCTGCAATTTCGTCTAGTGTTCTTGGAACGTTACATTGTCTGCATGCTGCATATAGTGCTGCTGCAGATACTCCCTCTATACTGCGACCTCTGATAAGATTTTTTAGAACTGCTTTACGATATATCATAGCAGCAGTCTCACGAACGTTTCTTGGAAGACCCATTCCTGAGGCCATTCTATCTAGTTCTGATAGAGCAAATGCTAGATTTCTTTCAGTTGCATCCGATATTCTTATTCTTCTTTGCCATTTTCTTAAACGATACAGTTGTGCTCTGTTTCTTGTTGGAATAGATTTTCCGTATGAATCGCGGTTTTTCCAACCAATCATGGTTGACAAACCTTTATCATGAATTGTGTATGTCATAGGTGCTCCAACACGTGCACGTTTTTCTCTTTGATCTGAGTCAAAAGCACGCCATTCTGGACCGTGATCTATAAAATCTTCATCTATTACAAGACCACAATCTTCACATACTAATTCTGCTCTGGAATAATCTTTTGTAAGATGAGTACTCCCACATTGTGGACAGCGAGTGATTTCTTCTATACTTGGTTTTTCCTTCTTTTTTCTTTCACTTGGCAACATATTTTATACATTCCCCCGGTTTAATATATTTAAAAGTTATGCAATACGCTTTTATCCCACATATTAGAACTTGTATTTAAATATTACTATTATTTCTCCCTATTAGCTATATTTATAGATGAATATGGATAATATTACGGGGTTTCTGTATAATTATAGTCGTTTTGAAAAGATAAATAAAGAGAAGATACGCCAGAAAAACTTCAGAACCGGAGAAAAAGACTGAAAAAACAAAAAAATAAAAAAAAGGTTTTTTAAGAGAATTAGAAAGATCTCTTAATTAAATGTCTTGACAGATCATAATTGCTTCTCTAAGACTCATTCCTGCTGAATGGAGGTCGATATCTTGTAATGCTCCAAAAGCATCCTCTAAAGCATTTATCAAGTCTTCATCTTCACAGTGTATGTCTAATGCTTTTTCGATTATGCTCATTGCTCTGTCAGTATCTTTTACTTTCACGGCGTTCATTGCTTTTTGTGCCATTGCACATACCTCACAACATGCACAAGGTTCTCGTCCGCGAGATATACCCGCTCTTGGATCCTCTGCAGGAATAGACGTTCCTATGGCTACTGCCACAAGGAGAAATACGGCCATGACACCAAACATTATTTTTTTATTCATGTATAAACATCTCCATTTTTAATGTTTTATTTTTATATTTATTGTTATATTTTTAAGTATATAAACTTTTCTTTACATTTCTTTACAAAAAATTATGTTGATTTTTTCCCAAGTTATAAATATAAAAAGTTTATTTTATACCCCATACACATAGTATATAGGGGTATAATTATGAAACTTACAATACCGCCAGAACCCAAGATATTAAAAGAACAATTTCTAACACAAAAAAAGAATATAGAACTAAAAATAGACTCACTTACTATATGGTTTGGAAATAAACTACCAAGTTATCTATGGAAAGAAGGAGGTTGGTCAAAACCACTAAAACAAGAGGGTTACAGCTGGCAGAGTTTTCTAAAAATAATTTCACTTCATAAAAAAGATATGATAAAATGGTCATGGAATACTTTATCCTGGAAAGAATTATTATCAAAGCTAGAGGAAACAATTAAAGACCCTGTTCTCAAAAAACTAGTTATTTCTAAACAATAAGTGAAAAAATGAACGACGTAAAAGAAATAGATGGAGTTCCAATCGTACTTGCCGCATCACGTGCAGAGGCGAATGAATATGATAACAACCCTTTTTCAGCATTCATATGCACATTCCCAAAGAAGCTTTCAGGATATGCACTCCGTGAACATATAGAAAACTTAGAGTCAAATCAAGATGGAACAGCAAAGAGAACCATCTACGGGCTTAGAAAGGTTGAAGCAATGCTTGCCGAAGAATTCGGAGAGGAAAATGTAAAAGTAGCCCATTATGACCAACTTCACAAATTCATCGGTAAAAAAACCAAAGTTTTTGGTGTTTCAACAATGGATCCTATGGGTCTTGCTTATGTTTCAACAACTTACAATTCACTTATTGGTTTTGGTGGAGAAGCCCTCAATGCCTCTGAGTTTGAAAAACTAATGACACATCCTTCTCTTAAAAAATACAAACCAAAGGTTATAGTCGGCGGCCAAGGGAGTTGGCAGATAGCAGAAGCAAAGGCTCAGGAAAGGCTTGGTATAGACATACTCTTTCAGGGCGAAGGGGAAAAAAACCTTGTAGATTTTTTCAGAGAGATAATAAATGATGAAAAAGTACCCAGCAACTTTGAAGCTGAAAAACCTGATAGGAGTAAAGTTTCGTTAATCAAAAATGCTGCAAGCTATGGAATGGTTGAAATTATGCGTGGATGTGGCAGGGGTTGTCATTTTTGTAGCCCTACAATGCGTACTAGACATAGCTTTCCAATAGATCACATAATGAAAGAAGTTGAAACAAATATAAATGGTGACTCAAAATCAATTTTTACAGTAACCGAAGACATATTCTTGTATAAATGTAAAAATAATTTTGTTCCAAATACTCCTGAAGTTGTAAAGCTTTACAAGACAATTGCAAATTATCCAGGAGTAGAGCACATTCTTCTTTCTCATGGTAGTTTTGCACCCATTATTTATGACAAAAAACTATTGGATGAATTAACACCCATACTCATAGAAAAAACAAAATGGAATCCTGATACTAGTAAAGTATACAAAAAGCCTTTCATATCAGTTGAAATGGGTATAGAATCAGGAAGCACTCGTCTGATGAACAAGCACATGAAAGGTAAAGCACTGCCATTTAGTGTCGATCGCTGGCCAGAAATAGTGATAGAAGCAATAGGCAAGCTAAACGATCATGACTGGTATCCGCTTTGTACCATTATGACAGGGCAGCCGGATGAAACAGAGGATGATGCAATAGCCACAATAGAACTAATTGACGATTTACGTGCGCAAAATGCTAAAATGTTTTACACACCAGTATTATTTATTCCTCTGAAAGAAGCAGTTCTAAGCAACAATCGCAGGGCAAGTCTTAACAATCTTTCAGAGACACAATGGGAAATAATTGCTCGATGTTGGAAAAATAATATAGATTTTTGGGCTCCAGAGATGCAAAAAGTAGTAGGACCTGTATTTTTCTTTGGACATTGGTTTTATGCACGCTGGAAACACGGTAAAAACTTGACAAGACCTGCTATGAAGCTTGTTGGGCTTCCTGTTTCATGTAAAGTTGACAAAAAATGCGATCCAAAATATTGTAGAAAAGAAAATACAAATGGTTTTAAAGAATTATTTGAACAAGTCAAAGATAAATTCACATAGAACGCTGTTATTTAAGCCATTCAAAAGCCCGTTTCTCATCTGTAAAAAGTTTGAGATTTAAACCCTTAGTATCAGATACTAATTCAATATATTTCAAATTTTCAGATTCAATTGATTCAGGTGAAACTAGAAATGCTATCTTATCTTCAGAATCAAGACCTTTGTTTTTTAGTTTAACGGGTATATTGTAAATCTCTGCAATAGATAAATCGTGTTTTGAATTGCGGTTGTCAGCAAAAAGTTTGCTTATACCATATTTTTTTCCAGTATTGATACTTTCCGTAAACATCTGCATTATTTCATAATAGTCAATTAATCCAGTACAAACCGAACTGACCAATCCTTCTTTTTTTAATACTTTTATTTTCCATGACATATTCCCATCTCCTATTTTTCCCATCTCTAATTCATAAATCCTGATACACGAACATAAAACCCAATAAAGAAAAAATCCAACAAATTTCCAAAATAAGAAGAAAAAATTTATTATTGTAGGAATTTTAGGTTTTTAAAGAAATTAAAAAGATTTTGTTTTATTATTTGAAAAATGCCTTGTATGCAAGATAAGAAGAATATACATCAGCCTTGCTTGTAACCTCATAGGGTGCATGCATGCTCATTACAGCAGGTCCAAGATCTATTACTTCCATGCCAAGGCGGCTGAAGTATTTTGCAACTGTTCCACCACCGCCATTATCTACTTTTCCAAGTTCTGCAGTCTGCCATGGTATTTTGTTTTTATTAAGCATGGACCTTACCTCGCCAACATATTCTGCAGATGCATCATTTGCTGAGTATTTTCCACCATGACCTGTAAATTTGCTCATAACAACGCCATAACCTAGTGTTGATGCGTTTTTAAGCTCAAATGCATCTGTATAATTTGGTGTTACAGCCGCATTTACATCAGCAGAAACTACTCTTGATTTTAGCATAACACTGTCTATGTCTGCATTTGGGTCAAGTTCTTTTATAACCGATCTTAAAAATGTATTTACTTGGGCAGATGCGTTTCCCTCGCTTCCTATTTCTTCTTTGTCAACAAATAGTGCTATAGCAGTTCGTTCTGGGTTTTTTGTCTCAAGTATTGCCTGAAGCGATGTATATGCACATACTCTATCATCTTGACCATAACCTGCAATCATAGAACGATCAAAACCCATATCACGAGCGCCAAAGGCAGGTACTGCTTCAAGCTCTGCTGATACAAAGTCCTCCTCTGTAATACCATAATCCTTGTTTAGTTTTTCAAGGATAGCGGCCTTAATTTTATTGTCATATTTTCCATCCGAAGGCATGCTTCCTATCATAATATCGAGGCTTTCTCCAGTTATTGCCTCGTTTAATTTTTTATTATCTTGAACTTTGTGAGAAAGATGAGGCAGAATATCTGGCACTGAAAAAACAGGGTCTGTTTCTTTTTCCCCTATTGAAAAATCAATTTTTTTGCCATCTTTTTTAACAACAACACCATGAAGAGCAAGCGGTATTACAACCCAGTGGAATTTTTTGATACCGCCATAATAATGGGTTTCAAACATTGCAACTTTGCAGTTATTTTCTTCGAAAAGAGGTATTTGTTTAAGGTCAAGTCTTGGGGAGTCAACATGTGATATTATCAGGTTTATACCATTTCTAAGAGATTTTTTTCCAGGTACTACAATTGCTGCTGATTTACCACGATTTATTACAATTTTTTTCTTTGCTTTTTTTGCAGCATCTGATATAAGAGCGATTGCTTCTCTTTCAGTTTTTGCTTTGTTTATGAAAGTTTTATAGTTTTCACAAAAAGTAAATGCTTCTTTAATTTGAGTTTTTGAAAGTGTTTCCCATGCTGATTTTTTCTTATAAGCATATTTGCTTTCTTTGTCGTCTTTTTTCTTTTCTTTAGCCATGGTTTTTCTGCTCCTCAGAAAAACAAGATACACTTTCTAAATAAAAAGATAACTAAGAATTAAAAAAAAACAGCTTTAGATGTTAGATTTATTTACCTAGTCGAAGATAACCCAATACGGTTGAAGCCAAGATAGAGAGGTTTTTCAATGAAACAATGGTACGAAGCTTTATTTGAAAATTATGCCAATAAATATGAAGAAGAAGTATTTACAAAGGGAACAAAAGGTGAATGTGACTTTATAGAAAAAGAAATCAAAGGTAATAAAAAATTAAAAATTCTTGATATTGGTTGTGGAACAGGACGACATTCAATCGAGCTTACCAAAAGAGGCTACAATGTAATGGGTGTAGATTTATCTGCTTCTATGCTTAAAAAAGCAAAAGAAAACGCAGAAAAAAAAGGCCTTAAAATTAATTTTGAAAAACATGATGCGCGGAATTTACCTTTTAAATCTGAGTTTGATCTTGTAATTATGCTATGTGAAGGAGGTTTTTCTTTGATGGAAACAGATGAGATGAACTTTCTAATCCTGCAAAGTGCATCAAATGCATTAAAAGAAAAAAATAGTAAATTTATTTTTACTACATTAAACGGTCTTTTTCCAATTTTTCATTCAGTAAAGGATTATATTAACTCTAAAAATGAGGATGGGGTTTCAGCTTGTGCTGAAAGCAGCTTTGATTTAATGAGTTTTAGAGAGCATAATGTAACTACTTTTATAGATGATGACGGTAAGGAAATTAAGCTTCAATGTAACGAGCGATATTATATTCCTTCAGAGATAACATGGCTGTTGAAGTCTCTTGGATTTACCAAAATTGATATTTACGGTTCAAAACTTGGTGCATATAGCAGAGATAACAGATTAACAACAGAAGATTTTGAAATGCTGGTAATTGCAGAAAAATAAAAAAATAGTAGTTTATCTTCTTTTAGAAACAATAATTGCCCCTATTAAAACTACTGCTATTGCTGCAAAAATTATTATTACTTCAAAACCAGGTGAGCCATTGTCGTCTCCATTATCTCCATTTGCAACTGTCCCTGTTACTTCTACTGTGAATTCGTCGTATCCATAGTTTCCTTCTCCATCAAATACATATACTATTCCATTGTAAGTATCTGGTATTTTGAAAGTGTGACTTGGATTTGATCCTTCTAGTGTTGTTCCTTCTTCATCAAATATCCAGACCCATTCATAATCTGTAGGTTCTCCCTCTTCAAGTGTTGCTTCTAAGGAAAAAGCAGTATTTGTACTTGTGTTGTAGCTACCACCTGCATCCGGTGTGAGGCTCATCATTAATTCTTCAAATTCATCAGGTGCTTCGTCTGCATATGAATATTCGCCGCCTTCAGGTGTTTTCTCACTTGACGCTGAAAGACCTATTATTTTTTCGTCACTGCTATCAAGGTCAAAAGTTACAGTCATAACGTTTCCTTCAACAGACGAATCTGCATCTACCATTCCTTCATCGTCACCATGTAGAACCAATACTTCTCCCGAGCCAAATCCAAACTCACTTAAATCAAGGCCGGTGTATGCTATAAAATAGAATAGATAAGGTGACGTTGTGATAAGGTATATTCCATAGGCTGAGTCAACATTTTTTTCTATTGTTGCACCTTCTGCAACAGTTAGTGTAACTGTTACTGATTTTCCTGTTTTTTCAGCTTTTACTTCTTTGATGTCAAAATTTGGTAGATCATAAGTTCCAACAACTTCGCCTGTAGTATAGTTATACTGAGAAACATCATCTGTTGGATCTGTGATAGTTATATCGTCCCCAACCCCTACAGCAGGTATTGTAGATAGTATTAGTAATCCTATCAAAACCATAGTTGATATACATATTTTTCTAATCATATTTTTATTCTCCTTATATTCTTTTTAAACACCTTGCAATATAACATTAGGTTTATAACTTTTGTTTTAAACTTATGAAAATATTTTTTGAATTTTGAAATACTTAAATATTTTGTTTTATTTAAGCTTCTTTTTAAGGTCATCTACTTTTGTAGTAAAATCATCAAGTGTTGACTCGATTGTTCCTAGTGCATCATGTACTTTATCTGTTACTATAGCACCATTTGGTGAAGGCTCGATTATTCCATCTTTTTCAAGTGTTCTTAGTGAATATCTTATCATATGTTGTGGTTGGCCTGTCATTTGTGAAAGTTTTATTATTCCTATTGGCCCATGTTCTTTTACAGTAGTCATAACTTCCAGATGTCTTGATAAAAGGTTTAATTCCTTTTCTGCTACACTTGTAATTACTGACCTATCCTTATTTTTATCCATGACAATTAACCTCCTGTTAATTGTTAACATCATTCATTAAGTATTTAAATTTTGTTAACAAAATGGCTTTGCATTTTTATTCCTGTTTGTAACTAAATCCAAAAAATTGCACCTAAAATCAATAAAAAGCTTTCTTTTATTAAAAGTCTAAATGTTACTATTCATCTAGGCAAAGTATTAATCATAGTATGTATTTTGTTTTTTTGTATTTATATGGAAAAACAAAGAGATGAGGAAAGCATTGGTAAAATACTTTTACAGATATTCCAACATAATCCAAGACATTTTTTAAAACTAAACATATTTGGTAAAGAATTTTATCCTTGTGCTCGTTGTTTTGGTTTATATGCTGGAATTTTAACTGGGGTTTTTCTTCTTTCTCCTTTTTGGCTAGGTTTTCTACATACCGAAAAATTTGTTTTAATATTTATCATCGCATGGATTTTTGCTTTGCCTAATATTATCGACTGGACTACAATAAAAACGAATCTGAGAAAAGGAAAAAATAGCATTAGAATAATTTCAGGTTTTTCTCAAGGAATCGGAATAACCATATATTTTTTAGTTCTTCCTGCAAGCATAATGTTTAAGATAATTACATATGCTTTATATGAGATTATTTTTAACATAGTTAGATACTGCTATAAAAATCAATACCAATAATATGAAGAAGAACCTTTCTTTTTTATGTATCTATATTAATTGTGGTTTTATTTGCGTTTTTTATGTTTTACAATCGTCAAGATCGTAGTAAATATTGATGCAATACCACAAAAACCACCGAAATGTCTCGGGGAAGAACATGTTGCAGGCATTACTTAATCACCAAAGACATATGTATCTAAGCCTATATAAAATTATCTAGTTTTATAAATTCATTTAAAATATATTATTTAAAAAATATTTTACATATTAGATATTAAAATTTTTGTATTATACCTTATTCTAGATAAGCACAAAACACCATAATTTCAATTTTAATTATAGAGGACGCCTGATATGATACCACAAATTAAAATTTTTAGTTAGATACATCCTTTTAACAATGTTTAAAAAAGAATTAACTTTTTTGTATGCATATTTTGTCCCCTCCAAGAGTTCTTCGGGCGACATATTTTTTGGTTGAAAAACTACATCACTTATTTCATTATATCTCGACCAATCTCTAGTAAGAATACGGCCTTCTCTCTCGAGTCTATCAAACAAGGGCGTGCCCGGATAAGGAGTAAGTATAGTAAAATCAGGTGTATCGATATCTAAACTAGATACCATCTTTACTGTTTTATCAAATACATCCTGTGTATCTTTATCCAAACCAAAAACAAAAGCACCTATTACATGCATACCGTAGCGATGTATTTTTTTAACAGACTTTTTGTAATCTTCCACCTTATTATTTTTGCCTAAATAATTAATATTCTCTTGATTAACAGATTCAAAACCTACAAACCAACTTTGGCACCCCGCTTCGCTTGATAGAGCCAACAACTCTTCGTCTTTACCTAAAACATCAATATTTCCAAAACATGTAAATTTTTTATCTAAATCCTTCATTTCTTTGAAAATAGATTTTGAATATTTTGGATTTATAGTCATTGAAGGAGAAAAAAAGTATAACCACTTAGTTTTTATTGATTTTATTTCATCAATAACATCTTCAACTTTTCTTGGTCTAAATTTTTTTCCACCTACAATATTTGAAACTGCACAAAACTCACATCCTACAGGGCATCCACGTGAGGCTTCAATTCCTGCAACTGATGGAAAATTTCCTCCAGCTTCTCTATCTGCTGGGCGTATCTTTTCGGGTTTGATTGGTTCACTATTTTTATAAAATGGTTTTAATCTACCATTTTCAAAATCTTTTAGCAACCGCGGCCAAGTTTCCTCCGCCTCGCCAATTACAACACTATCAGCATGCTGCTTTGCTTCCTCAGGAAGAGCAGTTGCATGATATCCTCCTATAACAACACATACACCTTTACTCCTAAATTTATCAGCAGTATCATAACAATAAAATGCTTGAGTAGTAGTGCAAGATATACCAACAAGATCGTATTGTTCATTAAAATCAATATCTTCATAACGTAAATCTACAATTTTTACTTGATGATTGTTAGGAGTTAAACCTGCTATCTTTTGTAGTGTATGGCTTTGATAAGTCAAAATACTAAAATTCAATTTTTTTCTAATATGACCGCATACTAACAATATATTCATTATATTGATATAATAAAAGTCTTAAGTTATAAACGTTTCTTGATTCTATAAAATAGTTTACAAATATAAAAAAGTTTTAATCATTGAATGTTTAATGCTCTAACTATCTTGATGATAAGTCAATGTACTTGCAAAAGCTAAATTAGATCGAGTTCTCCATAAAAATTGATAAGGACCAAATTTCAAATTCTTGATGCTTCTCTTTAAAACATGTTTATATGAGTAGAAATTTTTCCACATATCCATAACACCTTGATTAAGTTCTTTTGGGCTCATATTTTTTGGTTGAAAAACCACCTCCCAAATATTATATCTTGACCAATCTCTAGTTAAAATCCTTCCATCTTTTAAAAGTCTATTAAATAATGGAGATCCGGGATAAGGTATCAAAACTTGAAAGCCCGGCTGGATATCCCAATCTTTTATCACGTTTTTAGTTCTCTCAAATATATCTATTGTATCTGTGTCAAAACCAAAAACAAACTCCCCCACAATAGACATCCCATAATCATTTACTTTTTTTATGGATTTTAAATAGTTATCTACTCTATTTGTCTTTTTACTAGTACTTTGAAGTGCTCTTGATGAAACAGACTCAAAGCCAACATGCCATTCAACGAAACCTGCATCTCTTGCCAATCTCAATAATTCATCATCTTCGCCTAAAACATTTATATTAGCTTGACAGTAAACAAATTTTTTATTCATGCTTTTCAAATGTTTCAAAATATCTTTGGTATACTCAACATCAATTGTAAGATTAGGGTCTGCGATAAAAATGTATCTTTGTTTTATAGACTTTACATCCTCGATGACTTTTTCTATGGATTTTTTTCTGTAAACTTTTCCAAATTTTCTATGAGCTATTGAACAGAATTCACAATCATATGGACATCCCTTGGTAAATTTAACAGCGGCAAAATCAGAATTCGTTGGATATTTATCTCTATCTATATTTGGTAAATTTTCAATATCTATAGGGGTTTTTTGACGGTAAAAAGCCTTCATTTTATGACTTTTATAGTCTTTTATTAGTTTTGGCCAGGTTTCTTCTGCTTCACCAATGACAACACTGTCAGCGTGTTGTTTAGCTTCTTTAGGAAAAATTGATGGATGATAACCTCCAAGTACTACTTTCTTGCCGTGCTTCCTAAATTTATCTGCAACTTTATATGCATAGGGCGCTGAGGATGTTATTACAGATATTCCAACTAAATCATAATCTGCATTGTAATCTATATCTCTGGGTTTTAAATCGTCACTTAATATGTCTACTTCATGTTCTTCTGGTGTTACTGCTGCAAGTTGTCTTAATGTTAAAGAAGACACTATCTGTGGAACAAAATGTTGCACAATTTCCTCATAATGGGCACTAGCGAGTAAAATTTTCATCTTAGAAATATATAATAGAGCAGTTTATAAATAATTTCTTTGTCTTAATTAGTATCTATTAAGTAGATTTGTTTGTCCTACTTGTAAAAAATTATGAAAACCAAATCTAAGACTTTTAAAGGTTCTCGTGATAATTTTTGGATAAGTATATAGTTTTTTGTGTGTTCCTCTTGCGTTTCTCAAAAGTTCTTGAGGAGACATGTTTTTTGGTTTGAAGACTACATTTTCATTATTATATTTTGACCAATCATAAGTTAACAATCTTCCTTCAGCTTTATATCTTTCAAATAGAGGTGTACCAGGGTAAGGAATCAATATGTTAATTACAGGATTGTCTATTTCAATTTGATTTATCATATCATATGTTTTATCGAAAATATCTAATGTATCTGTATCAAAACCAAATATAAATGAGCCATTCACATGCATGTCATATTCATGTAATCTTTTAACACCTATAGAATATTCTAATATTTTATTTGTTTTTTTCCCAACATTGTCAAGAGATTTTTGATTAACAGATTCGAAACCAATAAACCAACCCATGCATCCAGCATCCCTTGCCAATCGTAAGAATTCTTCATCCTTAGCAAGTATGTTTATATTTCCATTTGCTACAAATTTTTTATTTAAATCCTGCATTTCTCTAAAAAGTTGCTTTGAATAACTTGTGTTTATTGTAAGTGAATTATCATAAAAGGCAAAATTATCTTGTTTTAATGCTTTTATTTCTTCGATTACATCTTCAATTAATCTGGTTCTAAAGACATTTCTAAAAGGTGAATGAGTTATACAACAAAATTCACATCCTACAGGACAACCTCGCGTTGCCAAGACACCATATAGCCTATTATTCTGTAAATTTTTTAAAATAGGAATATCTTTTGGATCTGCAGGTTTTTTTTGAAAATAAAATGGTTTTAATCTATCATTTTCAAAATCTTTTAGCAACTGTGGCCAGGTTTCTTCTGCTTCACCAATGACAACACTGTCGGCATGCTGCTTTGCCTCTTCAGGAATAGCCGTAGAGTGCCATCCTCCAAGGACAACAGTAATTCCTCTTTTACGAAATTCATCAGCGATTCTATAACTTTCAACAGCTTTATCGGTAAGAAAAGACAAAGCAACTAAATCATATTCTTTATTAAAATCAATATTTTTAAACATACAATAATTTAAAATTTCTAAAATAAATCTCTTTGGAGTGATACTTGCCAATATATTGATAGATACAGGCAAATCTAAATCCCCATAACTCTTCTGTATCTCCGTTATATCATTAACATTTGCGATTAGAATTCTCATTAGTGCATTATTAATATGAAAAGCTTATAAAAGGTTACTTAAAAAATTGAATAGTCCAATTAAATACTTTAGAATTAGTTTTAAATATTAAGATGAAAGAAAAAATATAATACATGCCATCAGCATTCATCTTCTCATGGCAACAGGATTTGCATTGTTATCAATAAGCCCGCTTCATGAAAAAACAGTTTTTGAGGCACTGAAGAATATTCCACAGATAACAGAGATACATCCTCTTTTTGGAGAATATGATATTCTTGTAAAAATGGAATGTGGAGATATAGACCAAATTGGAGAGACTGTAATTAAGAAAATAAGATCATTGAAGGGTGTCATGGATTCTAAGACACTTATTGGTACAAAGAGTTTATCTGGAGAATATTAATATTTAAATCTCTTTTTCTTTTTTCTATTTATTCGGGCAAGGTATCTAAATCGTTCTCCTACTACAAAGATTTGAGCGATAAAGATGGCTTCGTCTCTTTCTTCTTCACTTGTTACTTGCCCTACAATTAACATTTCTTTTACCTTCTTTTCTATACGATACATTTCATGTTAATAGTTAACATGCTACAATATTATATTTGTCGTTCATTAGTATATAATGATTTCTATTTATTTTTACAAATAAATATAAACGTTTGGAATATGTATTGTCTTTTCAGTAAACTTAAACTATACAATTACTATTTTGGATACTACTTAATAGATGTGAGGAGTATGGATCTAGAATTTGTATCAAAACTTACTAAGAAAAATAATTCAAAAATAGTTCTTCTTGTAATGGATGGAATAGGTGGACTACCTGAAGATTCGAATAGTCTTACCGAGCTTGAAAAAGCACATACCAGAAATCTTGACATGCTTGCAACAAAAAGCTTGTGTGGACTTCAGCTACCTGTGGCAAATGCTATAACACCAGGAAGTGGACCAGGACATCTGGGAGTATTTGGCTATAATCCTATAAAATACCAGGTTGGAAGAGGCGTTCTTGCTGCACTTGGAATCAATTTTGATTTAAAACCAGGTGATGTTGCGGCACGTGGTAATTTCTGCACCGTTGATGAGCAAGGACTTGTAAAAGATCGCCGTGCAGGGAGAATATCTACTGAGAAAAACAAAGAATTATGTAAATTATTATCTGAAAAAGTTAACTTATCAAATACCGAAGTATTTGTTCAAACAGTAAAAGAGCACAGATTTTTACTTGTTCTTCGTGGAAACGATTTATCAGGAGAACTAAAAGATACAGATCCTCAAGAAATAGGTAAAAAGCCACTTGAATCAAGAAGTTTTTCGGGAGAGGAGCATAAAACAATTGGGCTTGTAAAAGATTTTGTTAATCAAGCAGGAGAAATTTTAAAAGATGAACGACCTGCAAACATGGTTTTATTACGTGGTTTTTCAAAAAAACCCAACTGGCCTACATTTCCCGACTGTTTTGGGCTTAAAAGCGCTGCAATTGCGGCATATCCCATGTATCGAGGTCTTGCAAAACTTGTTGGAATGGACGTGCTTGATACAGGGGAAACAATAAAAGATGAGTTTACCACACTTGAAGAAAACTGGGATAAATATGATTTCTTTTTTGTTCACATTAAAAAAACAGACAGCTATGGAGAAGATGGAAAATTCAACAGCAAAATGTCAATAGTAGAAGAGGTCGATGAACAAATTCCAAGACTCATGGATTTAAACCCAGATGTAATAATTGTAACAGGTGATCATTCTACACCATCTGTTCTGAAATATCATAGTTGGCACCCCGTACCTGTTATGCTTTATTCGAAGTACTGCAGGCCCGACAATGTAAAACATTTTGGAGAAAGAGAATGTGTCACAGGCGGCCTTGGCCCCCGTTTTCCAGCTGAAGACCTAATACCTCTTGCTCTTGCAAATGCAAAACGTTTGGAAAAGTTTGGAGCGTAAGAAAATAAAAAGTAAATTGAGGTAAAAAAAGTTGTATGTAGCAACTTTTTTTGTATTTTTTAATATAATTGTTCTGCTGCTTCAGTTGTATCCCAATGTATGATAACGTCATATCGATCCATTAATTTTGTTGGATAATAATATAACCTCATCATGTACATGAGTCTATTAAAAACAGCTCCAATTTGGAAAAAGGGTTGAGGACTTGATATAAAAGTATCAAAATCTGATCCTTCTTGAATATCTTCTGCGCGTAAAATGAAATTATCATATTGAGCATGATGAAAAACGTAATTTATTGAGCCGTATTTTGTTGTCCATATTTTAAAAGGCATCAAAATTCCAGGAATTAATTTTATTTTGCTATCTCTAATTGCCATAAATCTGCCTAAAGAAAATGAAAAACCAATGACTTGATATTCATCCCCTAGTTCTTGTTTTAAATGAAATCCCATTGATGATTCATAGACCTCATCGTTTGAAACATGTCCATTATGAGCCCATAGCGCTACTTTTGTATTATTTCCAAATAAATCACTTGACCACAAAGTGTTTTCTGCCATATATAAATCTCTGTAGTTTGTATAATTTCCTTTTACAAATCCGTAAATCACATCATTCACTTGTTTAATATTTAAAGCAAGTTGTTTGACAAAATAATATTCAAATTCTGAAGAAGCGCTAATCATATCATTTTTAAAATCTTGTATTTCATCTACTAAGATATCAACATTGTTATCTATTTCTAACTTTTTGCTTTGATTTACATTGCCTTCTACATAATAGTTATATAAATTCTGACCAATAAAATCAATCTCGTTCAAAAAATCAATGCTAAAGTTAGTTAATTGGATATCTGTCTCATTAAAGTAATTTAAAATAATCTCTGCTTGATAAGTCATAAACTGGCAATCCACGCCAATAAAGTGAATTTTATCCTGTTCAGACATATTTTCATTATATTCTTTCATCCACAGTATTAACTCTTTTACTTCTTGTGTATCCCATGTCCAAAAATGCATTTTATCCATGGCACTTTCGATATCTCCTTTCCCATTTGTAATAAAATTCTCGATGTAGTAGGATTCCCCCATATCACATTCAAAAGCAAAAACATTGAATCCATGGTTTTCAACTAAAAATTTAAAGATTCTATGTTTCATTTGGAAGAATTCTTTAGTACCATGTGTAGCCTCACCTAAACCAACGATTTTAGAGTCATTTAAATAAGATAAGGCTTGTAGATCTGTATCTTTTAATTCAAGAGGAGAATTGTTTAATGGATAGATTATATCGTTTAAAGATTCAGTAATAGACCCATAAGAAGTATAAACACTATTAAATTCTAAATCAGAACTAAATCTATTATAATTTTGTTGTTGGTCTGTTAAAATAACGCCAGAAACAATATTTGCTGTAAAGCAGAACAATAGCATAACACACAATATCTTAATTACAAGATGTTTTTTCATAATATAACCATCCGTTCATTATAAAATATATATTATTGTCTCTATTTATATATTTCTAATAGAAAAAATATAATTATATCTGATAGATTTTGTAATATTTATCTTTCAGATAATCAACAAACACTTTTGAGTTAAGTCCCTCTCCACAACATTTCTTAATTATTTCATCAGCCATTAAAAGCCTACCATAACTGTGAATGTTTTTATCAAGCCATGAAAGTATATTCTTAAACTCTGCGTTTTCAATTTCATTTTCTAAATTTTTGTTTTCTTTTGCTATCTGATTATAGATTTGTGCAGAATAAATCGAGCCTATTGCATATGTGGGAAAATACCCGATACTTCCGCCACTCCAATGCATATCCTGAAGAACTCCTTCTACATCGTTTGAAGGTTTTATGCCAAGCATTTCATCCATTTTTTCATTCCAGATGCTTGGAAGTTCATTTACATTTATTTTATCATCCATCATATCTGCTTCTATTTCAAAACGAAGAATTACATGAAGACAATATGTAAGCTCATCTGCTTCGACTCTTATAAAAGAAGGTTTTACAAGATTTACCATTCTATACCATTCTTCAAAATCAAGCCCTTTAAACGCTTCAGGATTTGTTTTTTGAAA
>CAZQXW010000011.1:0-32209 GCA_964597365.1 uncultured Thermoplasmatales archaeon
AATTCAAAAATCTTATGAAAGTAGAAAAAGAACATGCATCTGCAATTTCAAAATTCTTAAAAATATCTAAAAAAGAACTCGAAAAGCAGCAATGCAACGCTGATGCACAAGCAAATACAAAAGAAGGATACGAAAGAGAAGATAGAGCAATAAAATCATATGCAAAATTCAGAGATGAAGCAGTAGAGCCAAGATTACAAGAGTTCTTTGGAGCACTTGTTGAAATTGAAACAGATCATCTTGATTTGCATAAAGAAAATATGAAATAAAGGAGAAAAAAATGATTGGAAAACCAAATGAAGAAGAATTAGACGCAATTTTAGAAACCTTGCCAATTGAGTTTTCAGTACTTGATAAAGACGATAAGGTTCTAGCATGGAACAGACATGAAACAAGAATTTTTAAAAGACCAGAGGCAGCACTTGGACGAAACGTGCGAAACTGCCATCCTGAAAAAAGCCTTTCTAAAGTAGAAAAAATCATATCAGAGATGAAAGAAGGAAAAAGAGATATGGCACAATTTTACATAGACCTTCCAATCGGAAAAAACAAGGAGAAAAACAAGGTACTTATTCAATACTTTGCACTTAGAAACAAAAAAGGTGAATACATAGGATGTCTTGAAGCATCGCAGAATATAACTCCAATTCAAGAGATATCGGGACAAAAAAGACTTCTGGACTAAAAAATGTGGGGGAGAAAAAAATGGATTTAAATGAATTTGAACTAGAAGATTTACTTCTCGCCGCGATAAAAAGCGAAGAAGAAAGCAATAAACTCTATTCAAAAATGATAAAGAAAACAAAAAATGGACTCTTACAAGACAAACTAGAGTTTTTAGCAGCAGAAGAACAAAAACACAGGAAATTTATAGAAGAAATCTACATGAATCATTATCCAGAAAAAGAATTAAAAATACCAAACAAAACACCAGTTCCTCTTCCAGAAATTAAAATTACAAACGAAACTCCGATGAGCATTCTTCTAGGCGAAGCCATGAATGCAGAGCAAAGCGCTAGTGATTTTTATAAAAGCCTTGCAGGACGTTTTGAAAATGGAAGTAAAATACACAATACACTCATGTATTTTGCAGACATGGAAATAGGACATAAAAAAATTCTTGAAATGGAAAAAGAGAGTATGCAAAGATATGAAGAAAGTGATGTTTACTGGCCTATGACACATGTAGGGCCGTAAAAATTGGATTTATATGGAGGAAAAAATATGAAAAGCTTAAAAGGAACACAAACAGAAAAAAACCTGCTTGCAGCATTTGCAGGCGAGTCTCAGGCTAGAAACAGATACACTTTTTTTGCAAGTAAAGCAAAAAAAGAAGGATACGAACAAATCGCAAATATATTCCTTGAAACCGCAAGAAATGAAAAAGAACATGGTGAAGTTTTCTTCAAACATCTACAAGGTGGAATGACTGAAATTAAAGCTTCTTATCCTGCAGGAAAAATCGGAACCACTGAAGAAAATCTTCTTGCAGCAGCAGAAGGCGAAAAAGAAGAATGGGGAACACTTTATCCTGATTTTGCAAAAACCGCAGAAGAAGAAGGCTTTCCAAAAGTTGCAGAAAGCTTCAAAGAAATAGGTGAAGTAGAAGCATATCACGAAAGAAGATATAGAAAACTGCTTGACAATGTAAAGAAAAACAAGGTGTTTAAAAAGGACAAAGTTGTCAAATGGAAATGTGACAACTGTGGTTATGTTCACGAAGGAACAGAGGCACCAAAAGTCTGTCCAGCATGTAAGCATCCTCAGAGTTATTATGAAGTTTGGACTGAGCCATATTAAAAGTTTGGAGGTGAAAGCTTTATGGCAAAATTAAGAGGCATATACAAATGTGATATATGTGGCAATATTGTAGAAGTATTGCATGAAGGCGTAGGCGCACTTGTATGCTGCGATGAAGAAATGAAAGAAATGGAAGCCAAAACAGAGGATTCCAGCAAAGAAAAACATGTACCATATGTTGAAAAAACAAATGATGGAATCCTTGTAAAAGTAGGCCAAAATCAGGACCATCCAATGGAAGAAAAACATTACATCGAGTGGATTCAAATAATTGCTGATGGAAAAGCATATAGGCAATTCTTAAAACCTGGTGATAAACCGCAGGCCTTATTTGAAATAAAAGCAGAAAATATAACTGCACGTGAATATTGCAATGTTCACGGACTATGGAAATCCTAAAAGATTTCCTATTTTATTTTTTATGTGGTAATTGTTATGAGCAAAGCAAATTACAATCTAAAACACAAAGAAGTTCTTGACACATTTTTGATAGACATTCCATTTGTAAAAGAAGGAAAAATGTATGGGCATCCGGCATATTACATAGGTGGGAAACTTTTTGCATCACTTTATATGGATGGTGTTTGCATAAAAATTCCTGAAAAAAGAGTTAAAGAATTATTAGAAAAAGAGGGAATAGAACCTTTTGAGCCTATGGGTCAAAAAATGAGAGAATGGGTATTAATCGTAAGAGATGATTCTAAGGATTATACAAAATATAAAGATATATTTGAAGAATCAGCAAAGTTTGTATCAAAAATTGCAGGTTTAGATATCAATAATGAGTAGTTGGTTATAATGGATGTAAAAGATGCAATTGAAAAGCGAAGAGCGTATCGTTCTCTTAAGCAAGTCGAGATCACAGAAGAAATAATTAATTTCTTAGCAGAAAGTGCACAACTTTCAGCATCATGCTTTAACAATCAACCATGGCAATATGTGTTTGTCTATGAAGAAAAAAAACTAAAAGAGATGCATAAAGCCCTTTCATCAGGAAATGAATGGGCTAAAAAAGCCTCGATGATAATTGCAATCCTTGGGAAAAAAGAAGATGATTGTGTCATACATGATCGTATTTATTATCGATTTGACATTGGGATGGCAACAGCTCATATGACACTTCGTGCAACAGAACTTGGACTAGTCGCGCATCCCATTGCAGGGTATAGTCCTAAAAAGACAAGAGAAATTCTTGCTATTCCTGACGGACTTGACGTAATAGCACTTGTAATAATTGGTAAAAGATCTGAAAAAATAAACCCTGAACTTTCTGAAAAACAAATTAAGGCTGAGAAAAATAGGCCAAAAAGAAAAGAAATAAATGAGTTTTTATTTCACAATAAATATGGGGAGAAAAAATAAATGGTAGAAATAGAACATGTGGAAGGAGAAAACAAAGGAAAAATATTTTTGTATGCACTAAGTACTTGTGTTTGGTGTAAAAAAACCAAGCAACTTCTTGAGGATTTAGGTGTTGAATATTCATATTTATTTATGGATCAGCTAGAAGGAAAAGACAAAGATGAACAAATGGATGAGCTTAAAAAATGGAATCCAAGATGTAGCTTTCCAACACTAATCATAAATGATGAAAAATGTATCACTGGTTTTAAAGAAGAAGAAATACGAGAAGAGATTGAATAAAAATGAATGATATATCGGAAGAAAAAGTAACTTCTGTTTATGAAAGATTAGATAAATTTGCTGAGTCAAAAGGTTATCATCTCAATCCGGATATTGATTTTACAAAAGAGCTTATCAAAGGACTTCTTGTAAATCAAAAAAGATATGGTTATTGGGCATGTCCATGCAGGCTTGCATCAGGAAAAAGAGAAGAAGACAAGGATATTATTTGTCCATGTGACTATCGTGATCCTGATGTAGAAGAATATGGTGCATGCTATTGTGCACTTTATGTTTCTCAAGAAATAAAAGATGGAAAGAAAAAAGCAGAGTCTGTTCCTGAGAGAAGGTCAAATAAAAGATAAAAATTTTAAAATCTTTTAATCTACACTATTGATAAATATTGGTCCAATAAATGCTGTATATTTATTTCCTTCTTCAATTGAATCATCCAGACGGATTAATGAATCTCCTTCTTGACCTATCAATACATAGTAGAAATCATTAGGCTGAACATCTGGATCTTGCAGATTTATAACTGTCGTTTCTTCGTCCGGCTCTAAATGGGAAATTACTTTACACCATGGCCTTCCTTTTACAGTATCTTTTTTGATAACCCATATGTCTTTTATCGGATAATCAAGTTCGTCACTAGAATATCCATGAGGACACATTTTCATTCCTGAACTATCTTCTCCTGAAAAGGTCGATTGTGCAGAAATTTGAATATCTAGAGGACCTGTACAATTAATCCATTTTCCATAACTTATGTTACCTTCAAATTTTACATTTGCTCTGATTTTCAATAATTGTGAGGCATACATATCCCCATTATATAATGAGTCCCAAATTTCTTCTCGGGTGTTATGTACTGAATAAGCTGACACTATTCCAGAGGGTAGATCATATTTTTTTATCTTGCCGCCATCAACTGCACTCCCGGGTCTGTCTATCTCATGAGTATCACTGGCAGCGGTCATAACAAAACTACCATTTTTAATTTCGTTTTCACTCCATTCCCACATTGCATTTTCAACCCATGAATCTTGCTGGTCAAATATTTTTTCTGGTGGATATGGCCAGCTAATTTGAACTCCTGAATATTTGCCAATAGCTGTTCCCCAACGGCTGTACATTTCAACTCCTCTAATTATCTTGTCTCTCATGTTATTATTTTCTAGATTATTGGCAAGAAATGTCCAATTTGTTGTATGTTTCATAGGAACTAAATTAAAAGCAAGAGAACCTGCATTGGCAAGAGGATGATGTGGAAGACCAAAATTTAAATGACCTTTTTTCCACTCTTCATTCATTTTTTCTAAAATATCATCATATGTATGAACTAAGTTTGGTGTATATTCTTTAGCATCTGGATAAACGTCTCTATAATAAAAGTTTATATGTCCTACATCTTCGCTTCCGTAATCTGAAAAAGCTTTTCCTCCTGGTGTAATTTTATCACTAGCAGTCCATTCGTAACCTAATAAAGTTGTAAATCTTCCCGGTTTGTAATATTCAATAGCTTTTTCTTTTACTATATCCCATTCATTTATCCCATATATTCTATTTCTTAAAATTTGCTTAAATGATCCACAATACAGCATTGGTACTAACATAAAAACTGACCTAATTTGATTTAATTTTAAATCTAATTGTAATGAATGATCAGTACATGCTGCAAAATCAAGATATCTATCTTCAAATGCATTGCTGTACATCTGATCAATAGTATTCATTCCATCAGTCAATTTTGTATGCCAATGTATGTCACCAAAAAATAATCTTTTTATCATCACTTCTACAGTCGCAGAATCTGAACCAGCTTGGTTTTCTACATAAATAGTTAAATTTACAAAACTTGAGTTAAGTGGTGTCGGCTCAGGATCAAATAGAAGTATGCTGTCGTTATAAAATGTAAAATGTTGTGACTGGTTGTTTATCATCCAATATTTTATTGTAGGGTTTCCAGTTATTGTACAATTTATTATATCTCCTTCATATAGGATACTGTGAGGCTCTATATTTATTGAGACGAAAGGTTCTTCTATATCTGCTTTTGTATTATCAGTTATAACGATTGTAAAACCAGTTAAAATCATGATAAAAGATAGATAAATTGCTCCTAATTTATTCGATTTGTTTTTCATATGTATCACACTCAATATTCTTTGACTTTTTCTAAAAGTAATTTTCCAATTGAAGTAAAAGCATCCATGAATCTATCACTATAATCTAGATTATTTTGATTTGCCAAAAATATAAACCCTGTTTTTGAAGTTTTATTCATTATCATAGCACAATTAAAACCAGGAACTCCACCTAGATGTCCTTCTAGAGGCTCTCCGAAATGTTCACCAAACATCCAACCTAATCCATATTTAAGATCAAACAATCTTTCATCTTTTACATCTAGCTGAATAGTATGCATCATCTCAATAGTAGACTCATTAAGGATTCTTGTTCCTTCAAATACTCCATTATTGATATGCATTGTAAGATAGTTTGACATATCTTCTATCGAGCTTATTACGCCCCCCATAGAGTTGAAACAATTAATTCTATAATTTGGAACGGGTAATTGTATGCCATAAGTATAGCCATAAAACCAATATGGTTTTGCCATGTGCCAAAAATTTATATCAGAAATAAAATAACCTGTATTGTCCATTTTTAGAGGTTTAAAAACATTTTCAGTAATATATTCTTCAAAAGATCCTGTTACTTCTTTTACTATGTATCCTAACATAGTGTATGCTATGTTTGAATATCGAGTTGATGTACCGGGCTCCCAATCCATCCAGTATTTAGAATTATAAAGTTCTCCACCAGGTATTAAAACACTTTCAAGCCATCCTCCAGCATCATCGGGAAAAGGTATGATGTGTTTAAATTCTGATTTAAAGCCTTCTTTGTCATGTAAACAATAATCATAAATGCTTGATTGATGTGATAATAGCATCTTGATTGTAATATTTTTGTCTGGATAATTTGGATTTCTTATATGAAACGGTAAATAATCGTTAATATCATCATCGATATCTAAGAGGCCTTTATCATATAGATTTAAAACTGCTGTTGCTGTAAAACTTTTTGATACTGAACCTAGCCTGTATAAAGTCTTTTCAGAGGCTTTTTGAAGCATATATAATCTTGAATAACCATATGATTTAGACCATACGACTTCATCTTCTTTTATAACACAGCAAGAAACTGATGGAAAATGAGCTTTTGTCTTGTATTTTATCATTTTAAAATCAAATAATAAATCATCAATCTTATCGGCAGTAGACATACTTAGATTGTGTGTCTCTTTTTCTTTGCCAATTGTATTTGGTATGATACTTATAAATATAAAAATAAATGCAACTATTATTGCTGTAGCCTTATAATTCATGTATCCTTTCTTTGTATTCTTTTATATATAAGGCTTATTTAACAACTATTATCAAAAATTATTTATCCTGCTCTTCCATCGTCGCAAGGCTCATCATCTCTCATAGGCCTTGCATGTTCAGGATGTGCTGGCTGAGTACAAACATCCAAAGGAAGTTGTTTCATAGGCTCTCCACAACATTCAGGTGCTTGTTCACCTTCAACTTTTTTACCACATTTTTCACATTTATAACTTTTTGTCACAATATCCTCTCCTTTAAATCATTTCATTAATCTTTGCAATAATGTGTTTTTTATCATCTTCAGACAGCGCTTCTTCAAGTTTTGGATAAACACTTTCTTCCTCAAACTGTCTGTGTTTTATAAGAAACTCTTTCAAACTATAGACATCTGTAAGCATTTTTTTCTTGCGAACATTTTCACGCCAGTTATTTAATGTATTTACAATATAATTATGTTGTTTGGTAAGCTCAGGAAGCATTTTGTATCCCTGGCTGACATCATCTGGGCTGTAATCTGTAAAAATTGCTTTTTCTTCTGTAAAAATATGTTTTTCAAGCTCCCATTCAAATTTTGTAAAAGCTTTTTTCATCTCCTCAAAATCGCCTTTATTTTTTTCTTCAAGATCAGTTATTAATTCCTCAAGTTTACAATGATCCCTTATCATTAAAGACAAAACATTTATTTCTTCTGTTATAATTATACCTCCCAATAGCAATAGTAATAAACTCATGTGTTTTATATCTTACTAGTAGAGCAAAAGTTAAGGGGGAAAAAATTGGATTTATTTATTACTACATTTGAGTCAGTAGCAGTACTTCTAGGTATTGGTCTTTTAGGTTTTTATATAATCAAAAAAGGAATAATCCCAGGAAAAATATTGAGCATACTTTCACCTTTAGCTCTTGAAATAGCTTTACCAAGCCTTATATTTGTAAGAATAGTCACAACTTTTTCACCGGAAGAATATCCTGATTGGTGGCAACTACCAATTTGGTGGATTTTATTTACATCAATTGTAGGAGCTATGACTTTTTTGTTCTCATTTGTTTCAAAAAAAGAGATAAGGCAAGAATTTGCAATTACTCTTTTTTTCCAAAATGCAATATTTTTTCCACTAGCAATACTTTCTGGGCTTTTCTCTGCTGATTCATCTTATGTGGTTTACCTATTCTTCTTTACAGTTTTTTATCCTCCACTATTCTTTAGCACTTATCCTTTCTTTTTTAAGACAAAACAAAAAATAAAGATAAATCTAAGGAAAATAATTCATCCAGTACTGATCACAACAATTATTGCAATTGCAATGTCAATAATTGGTTTCAACAATTATATTCCAGATTTTTTTATTAGAATACTTATACTATTGGGTGGGATGACAATACCTTTGATTATGATAATTCTAGGGGGAAATATATATAATGATTTTCAGAAAAAAGGAAGTATAAATCTATTTGAAATTGCTAAATTTGTAACTATTAAAAATTTTATATTCCCTATCATTTTCTTGTTTATCCTAATAAACTTGAAAGATTTTATTTCTTATAATATAGCACTGATTTTAATGATACAAAGTGCAATGCCACCGATTACATCAGTCCCTATCGTGACGGAAAGGGTGGGGGGAAACAGATCTATTGTAAATCAGTTTATTGTTTCAAGTTTTATAACTAGTCTTATTTCAATTCCACTAATGTTGTACTTGTTTGGTAACTTTTTTTCAATGCCTTAGAAATGTATTTCAAAATACTATTATATGCTAATAATAATGCATAAATATAAAAAAAGGAAAAAACAAAGATGTCGATTGAGACTATTGAAATAAAACTTGTAGAAGGCTGGCCTGAAGATAAAATAGTAAACCTTTACAAAGCGGGGGGATGGTGGAAAGAATCCTATGAAAAATCAGGTATTCCTAAGCTAATCAAAGGAAGCTTTGCATTCGCTGTAGCAGTTGATAAAAATAATGAGACAATAGGTATGGCGCGTGTTTTATCAGATGGTTCTTCTGATGCATATATTCAGGATGTAGTGGTACTTCCCGAATATCGTAAAAAAGGAATTGGTAAAAAGCTTGTTTTAAAGCTTGTTGAATTTTGTAAGAAGAAAGGGATATACTGGATTGCACTTATTTCAGAGCCAGACCAAGAACATTTCTATGAAAAACTTGGTTTTAAACTTATGAAAAACTATACACCTATGAAATTTGAGGACTAATATTTATGCTTTCAAAAAATGATTTTAAACCTATAAAACTCAAAGATAAACTAATCTTTGATAAATTCTATGGAAAATATCCTCCTCTTCATAGTGATTATGTTTTTACAACTCTTATCAGTTGGATGGAATATGCAAATTATCATTTCACCGTCTATGAAGATAATCTCTTAATTTATTCAAATATAGATGGGCAAATAAGATTCAGGCCACCTATCGGAAAGTACAAAAAAGAGGTTTTTGATGAAGTATTGGCCCTTGCAAAAAAACAAGATTCAGATTATCCATTTGGTATGATCGTAGAAAAAACAAAAAAGTGGATGCAAGAATTCTATCCTTCTTTTAAGTTTGTTGAGCATAGAGGGTACTTTGATTATGTATATCTTTCAAAAGATCTTGCAGAACTTTCAGGCTCAGATTATAGTAAAATTAGGAATCGCCTAAATAAATTCAACAGAAAATACAATTATAAAGTAGAAGAGATAAACAATGACAATATTGCGGATATCAAGAAATTTTTAAAACGCTGGTGTTTATGGAAGGATTGTGGAGCAGATCCTCTTCTTGACAATGAAAGAAAGGCTATAATTTATTCTATGAATAACTTTTTCGAACTTGGGTTATCAGGTGTTCTAATAAGAATTGCAGATAAAGTAGAAGCTATATCTGTTTTTGAAAAAACAAGTGAGGATACAGCAGTTGTTCATTATGAAAAAGCCTTTCCGGATTATGTTGGAATATACAAAGCAATAAATCAAGAAACTGCAAATATTCTTCAGAAAAAGGTTCGTTTCATAAACCGTGAGTCAGATATGGATATTCCTGGGCTTAGAAGAGCAAAAAAATCGTACAGACCCGATCATATGATAAAGGTTTATCATCTTGATAAAAATAGTATGTGATATTTTTTTTATTCATCGCAGCCTGGGCAAAAAAGGTTAAACTCCTCGCTTGCACGAAGCAGTTTACATATTCTACAGGTTTCACTTATTACATGGCCATTTCCGTTGTTAATTATTGTTTTTGCAGAAATTTTGATTTCACTTAAGATAGTTTTGTCTTCTATATCAAATCGTCCTCTTTTTTTAGAAAGATACTGGCATACAGCAGCAGGTGTTATACCTAGTTTTTCGGCTGTTTCTTTTTGCGTCATCCCAAAATCATTAATCATACTCTCTGCGATTTGTTTTCTAATTACTGGCAGCCCATTCCACATCATATATTCGCAGGTAGTACGTCTCATGACTGTGAATAATATTTTCCATACTTATAATTAACGTATGTTTATTTTTTAGATAGACTTTATCGACTTTATTCTAATGGAAACAGATGTATCAAACAAAAAGTTTAAATACCGATCATGTATATATTAACAATTGTTAATTGAGTCTGTTATGTTACAAAAGTAATATAAAAACTTGTAACAAAGAGGTGAATTAAAATTTAGGCTTTAAAATTACTTGGGGGTGAAAAATAAGTGGAAAAAACACCGTATGAGGCGAATCCCATCCTTTCTTCCTCTACTCCTCAAACTTTTTTTATATCCCATCCGCTAAAAGTTCGCCCCTAACCTCTCTTTTAAATAACCAAAAAAACATTTACCAAAAAAAGATGAAAAACATGCAAGAGCTAATAACTAAGATTGACGAGCTTAAAAATAGCAATATACAAACAAAAATAAACCAGAGAATAAAAGAATTCAAAGACATAAATAAAGGGTCTAATAAAGAACTATTCGGCGAACTTTGCTTCTGTCTTCTAACTGCCAATTTCAACGCTGAAAAAACAATAAAAATTCAAAACGAAATCGGGGAATGCTTTTTATCAGATAATCAAAATGATCTGCAGAAAAAATTAAAAACATATGGCCACAGGTTTCCAAACAAAAGAGCAGAGTATATCCATAAAGCAAGAAATTGCAAAGAAAAATTAAACGAAGTTGTGAGCTTTCACGACAAAAAAGCACTAAGGGAATGGATAGTAAACAACGTAAAAGGCCTCGGATACAAAGAAACAAGTCATTTCTTAAGAAATGTAGGCTTTGATGACTATGCAATAATTGACTTTCACATAATAGACTTATTAGTAAAATACAACTTGATAAAACGACCAAAAACAATTACCAAAAACAAATACTTAGAAATAGAAAATATTCTAAGAAAAATAGCAGAGAAAACAAATCTCACACTTGCAGAATTAGACCTTTATCTATGGTACATGGAAACAGGTAAAATATTGAAGTAAATCGCTATTTTTTTTCGACAAATTACGAAAAATATTACCAAAGCTTTTTAGAGGATTACAATATCACCCGTGTGGTGATTTGATTTGGATTTTAGCCTTACCACTGAACAAAAATTATTTCAAAAAACAATAAGAGAATTCTGTGAAAGAGAACTCAAACCAATCTCAGATAAAATTGACAAAGAAGAATACTTTCCAAAAGAACTTTACAAAAAAATGGGAAAAATGGGTCTAATGGGAATGACTGTGCCACAAGAATTTGGTGGTTCAGGAATAGATAGAATCAGTTATATGATAGCACTAGAAGAGATAAGCAGATATTGTGGCTCAACAGGCATCACAGTCGAAGCACACAACAGTCTTGGAATAGGTCATATCTATGAGCATGGAACAGACGAACAAAGAAAAAAATACTTGCCAAAACTATGCAGTGGCGAAGCATATGCAGCATGGGCTCTAACTGAACCCAACGCTGGTTCAGATGCTGCATCAGGACAAACTACAGCAGTACTTGAAAAAGACGAATGGGTAATAAATGGTACAAAACAGTTCATTACAACAGGAGACATCGCAGATGTAACAACTGTAATGGCTATGACAGATAAATCAAAAGGAGCTAAAGGAATTAGCGCAATCGTTGTTGAAAAAGATACGCCTGGTTTTAAAGTAGGGCAATTAGAAGATAAATTAGGTCTGAGGGGTTCACATACTGCCGAGCTTATCTTTGAAGACTGCAGAGTTCCAAAGGAAAACCTTCTTGGAACTAAAGGAAATGGATTTATTGGTGCAATGGATATTTTAGACCGAGGTAGAACAGCGATAGGTGCAATGAGTGTTGGAATTGCACGTGCCTCATTTGAAGATGCGCTAGAATATGCAAAACAAAGACAACAGTTCGGCCGGCCAATAGGAAAATTCCAGGCCATACAGTGGATGCTTTCTGATATGGCAACAGAAATTGATGCTGCAAGACTCTTGGTATTTCGTGCAGCAGATATGGAAGACAAAAAAATACGATTTACAAAGGAAGCTTCTATGGCAAAACTCTTTGCGTCTGAAATGGCGATGAGGGCAACAGTCAAAGGAATGCAAGTTCTAGGCGGATATGGTTACACAAGAGAATATCCACTTGAGAGATATTATAGAGACATAAAACTTTGTACAATAGGCGAAGGTACTTCTGAGGTACAAAGAATGGTTATTGCTAGACAATTAGGATTATAAAAAGATTTAGGGAGGAAAAAAATTATGCCAAAAAATACAGATACATATGAAAAACTATACAATGAATTTGAATGGGAAATACCAGAGCATTATAACTTTGGTTTTGACGTAGTAGATAAATGGGCTGAAGATAGAACAAAACTTGCTTTGATATCTATTGATAGAACAGGAAAACATGATCGATATCATACTTTTCATGATTTAAGTGTAGCGTCAAATAAATTCGCAAATGCACTAAGAAAAATCGGTGTTAAAAAAGGAGATAGAGTTCTTGTAATACTTCAGAGCATTCCTGAATGGTATATCGCACTTATTGGTATGTTTAAAATGGGTGTTATACCAATGCCGGGTACTGTTCTTCTAACTGCAAAAGATGTAGAATACAGGATAAACAGAGCAGAAGCAAACATGGTCATAACAGACTTAGATCATGCAGATATCGTAGAATCAGTAAAAGCAAAATGCCCAAGCCTCAAACATATGATGCTTATAGATGGTAAAAGAGCAGGCTGGTTTAATTATGATGAAGAAATGAGTGAAGCCTCAAGAGATCTTTCTCAAAAAGAAGTTGGAAAGACAAAATCAACTGATCCGATGCTCATATATTTTACATCAGGAACAACAGGTCATCCAAAAATGGTGCTTCATACACATAGCTATCCATTAGGTCATGAGGTAACCGCAAGATTTGCACAAGCTCTTACCGGTAAAGACCTTCATTGGACAGTATCTGAGACAGGTTGGGCAAAAGCTGCATGGGGAAAACTATTCGGTCAGATGATAGTAGGAGCTGCGGTTATTCAATGGGAAACACCTGGACGCTTTGATGCAGATGGGCTACTTCGTGCAATGGAGAGATATGGTGTTACAACTTTCTGTGCACCACCTACTGTGTATAGGCTATTAATTCAGATGGATCTTAAAAAATATAATCTAAAACTTCGCCATTCTATGAGTGCAGGAGAACCACTCAATCCTGAAGTAATCCGTGTTTGGAAAGATACCTTCGGACTTGAAATATATGATTTCTTCGGACAAACAGAAACTGTATGCGTTCTTTCAAACTATCCTTTCATGCCAATTAAATATGGCTCTGTTGGAAGACCAACACCTGGACACGATGTACGAATCGTAGATGATGAAGGAAAAGAACTACCTCCTGAAGAAGAGGGAAACATCGCAATATATATCGGCGACGAAAGACCCCCTGGCCTTTTCAAAGAATACTGGAAAGACCCAGATATAATGAAGAGATCATTTAGAAATGATTACTACTACACAGGAGACAGAGGATACAAGGATAAAGACGGTTATTTCTGGTTTGTCGGAAGAGATGATGATGTAATAAAAAGCTCAGGATATAGGATTGGGCCTTTTGAGGTTGAAAGCTCACTTATGGAACATGATGCAGTTGCAGAATGTGCCGTAGTAGGTGCAGAGGATCCAAAAGGAGTCAGAGGCGTTGTTGTAAAAGCATTCGTCGTTCTTGCAAAAGGATACAAGGCATCAGATGCACTTACAAAAGAACTTCAAGAACATGTAAAAACAACCACTGCGCCTTATAAGTATCCAAGAATAATTGAATACACAGACGAGCTTCCAAAGACTATATCTGGTAAGATATTAAGAAGAGAACTTAGGAAAAAATAAGCAAAGTTGTTTTAATTGAATTCATTAAAAAACAACTCTTTTCTTTTTTTTTGGTATATTTTAAATACTAACGAAATATTTTAATTCTGGAGTGGTTTGGATGAATATGAATAAGAGAAATCTTATGATATTAGGCTTAGCTGGTGGAATTTTTTTATTTTTCTTAGGAATGGCAACATATATACTATTAGGTCCTAGCACTGCTAGTTATCAACTCCCTCGTCAGATATCAGCTATCATCAGGATAACTGGTATGGGAATTGTTGTTATATCTATGATAGTTGGTGGTTTTTTTATTGAAAAATTAGATAAAGATACAAAATCTCTGCTGCTGATTTTTGGGTTGATACTTCTGCTTTTGAACATATTTGTATTGTCATATTCAGATTATTGGTGAGGAGGATTTGATATGAGTAAATCTATGAATATTAAATTAAAAAACAAAGACCTTGTTATGCTTGGTATAATCATTGGAATTGGTTTGTATTTTTTGGGAGCGATGATTAGTAATGTTTTTGATGCAAGTGAATCTAATCTTCTTTCTTACAAAGTCTCAGGATTTCTTAAGTTAACAGGTATTGGAATTTTAACTTCCTCTTTAGTTGTTGGCGGAATAATAATTAAAAAAATTGATAAAAACCTTAGAATGATGTTATTGATTCTAGGCTTGGTTTTATTGATTATATATACACTTGGCTCTCCTTGGCTTGGTTGGGATATTTCAGATTTTGATTTTACACCTATTGGCGGTCTGGGATCTTCTAGTTCAGAATCACAGGTTGCATATGATGAAAGGCCAACAGCTCTTGGTACACCTGGCTTTGAAATGGTATTTGCAATATTTGCTATTGCTTTTGTTGCAATTGTTACAAAGATAAAAAGGAAAAATAGGTAGCAATATGTATTCTGAAGAACAAAAGGATAATCCTGTTGCAGTTTTATTAGTTGCAACTTTTTTTATTTTGGTTGCAACCTGGTTTTTTGCACAGATATCCTTTCATGACTCTTTTAATCATTTCGTCGCAATATTTCTTTCTCTTTGTGGAATGCTGTTCATTATACTTGGTTGGGGAATACTTAATCAAAAATCTTGGGCTTATACTCTGAGTTTAATTGTAAGTGTTTTTGGTTTGATATTAGGCTATACAACTGGTTTTTTAATATTTTTAACAAACCCGTTGATGTTAGTAGTAATCCTGTTGTTTATACCAACAATAATTATTTTGCTTAAATACAAAACTCTGTTTGTAAAAGTATCGCAAACCAGTGGTTCCTACGTTAATCATTCTAGAAGATATTGTCCTAATTGCGGAAGAGCGATTCCTTTCGATGCAAATATTTGTCCATACTGTGGGAAAAAATTTGAAAACTTTCTTTAAACTATTTTTCTTCTTTCATTTCGTTATACTCATCGCTAAGAACTTTACTCAAAATTCCATTTTTTATATCTGTTAGTTTCAGATGTATATAATATTCGTCTGATATGAAGAAAGGATGTTGCAGGTTTCCTGTTTCAAATTCGTTTTTTAAATCGATTTTTAATCTTTCGAATATTTCATCTGTAGCTGTATTTATTATTATTTTTAGTACTTCATCTGGTATTTCTTCTGTTTGTTCTTTATTTTTGTAGTATTCTGTTATCTCTTTTAATATCCTTTCTTTCATTTATTCCTCATCCTTACAGACGTTAGGTGTATTTTATTTGGGTTTATAAAGTGTATTTATCTTTTTTTTACCTATAATCATTTCATTTGGTATTAAAATAGCGGTTTGTTATAAAATGAAGTATTTATGGTATTATTTGGTATGAAATTGAACAATAAGTTTTATATAATCGTTTGAATAAAATACTATATTGGTGATAATATAGTAACTATCAGCCATTTAGTTCACAAACTCGTCGATGAAAAAGTCTATCTTCAAGAGGCCATTGGAAAAGGAATTGCATCATATGGAAGTGTTGCAAAAAGATTAAAACCTGAAATTGAAAAAGAACTTAAAAAAGAAGTAGCACACTATGCAATAGTTGCAGCTCTTAGACGATACGCAGAAAAATTGAATATGAGATTCAAAGACATAAAATTTGATGCAAAAAATTCTGAAGTAAATCTAAAAACAAATATAATAGATATAACAGTACAAAAAAATCCATGTCTTTTTGATAAACTCAAAAGAATATATGATATAATTCATTTTGACCAAGGAGATATATTACATATAATATATGGTAGAAACACGGTAAGCATCATAACAAATGAGAGATACAAAGACCAAATATGTAAATTTTTACAATTTGAAACAAAATTAAACATTCAGGAGAATTTAGTAGCATTGTCATTTTCAATAGATAAAAAACTAGCAAAAACTCCCGGAGTGTTATTTCAAATACTTAGAAACTTTGCTTGGGAAAGCATAAACATAATAGAAATAATTTCGATAGATTTAGAAATGATTTTTGTTGTAGAAGAAGAGCAAGCTGTTGTAGGATACAAAGCCTTACAACGCCTCATAGAATAATGCTCTACATTCTAAATACGCCAGGTCTCCAGTTTGGAATTGGAGCGTTTAAAGCCGCACTTATTCCAAGACCTAGAACAAGCCTTGTATCAGCAGGGTCAATTACACCATCATCCCAAATTCTTGCTGTACTATAATATGGACTTCCCTCATCTTCATATTTTTTGAGAATCGGCTCTGTAATTGCTTTTTCCTCCTCTTTTGTAAGCTCTTTTCCTTTACGCCACATCTGATCTTTTTTAACAGTAAGCAAAACATTTGCTGCTTGCTGTCCACCCATAACACTAATACGCGCATTTGGCCACATCCAAAGCTGGCGAGGCTCATATGCACGACCGCACATACCATAGTTTCCTGCACCAAAACTTCCTGCTATAATTACAGTAAACTTTGGAACGTTTGCAGTAGCAACAGCTGATACCATTTTAGCACCATCCTTTGCAATACCGCCTGATTCATATTTTTTCCCCACCATAAAACCAGTAATGTTTTGTAAAAATACAAGTGGTATCTTACGCTGGCAGCACATCTCAATAAAATGAGTTCCTTTCAGGGCTGATTCAGAAAACAAGACGCCATTGTTTGCTAGAATTCCTACAGGATAACCCATTATTCTTGCAAAACCTGTTACAATAGTTGGGCCATATAATGCTTTAAACTCATGGAATTTAGAACCATCTACAACTCGAGCGATTATTTCACGAACATCAAATGGTTTTCTAGAGTCTTTTGGAATAACTCCATATATTTCTTTTACATCATATGCTGGTTCTTCGGGTTTGCATACTTCTATATTTGTTTTTTCAGCACGATTCAAGTTTTCAACAATACTTCTTGTCATATGTATTGCTTCAGAGTCATCGTGTGCATAATGATCAGATACGCCACTTTCCTTACAGTGTACATCTGCTCCTCCAAGGTCTTCTGCACTTACTTCTTCACCGGTTGCAGCTTTTACAAGTGGTGGGCCTCCCAGAAAAATTGTCCCTGTTCCTTTCACAATAACAGTCTCATCACTCATAGCAGGAACATATGCGCCTCCTGCAGTACAGCTACCCATTACAGATGCAATTTGAGGGATTCCTTTCGAACTCATCACCGCTTGGTTATAAAAAATTCTTCCAAAATGTTCTCTATCTGGAAATACTTCATCTTGCATAGGCAGAAATGCACCACCGCTATCAACCAAATAGATGCATGGTAAGTTGTTTTCCATTGCAATTTCTTGTGCACGCAGGTGTTTTTTTACAGTCATAGGATAATATGTTCCACCAGTAACTGTAGCATCGTTTGCAACAATTACTACTTCTCGACCGTGTACAACACCTATTCCTGTAACAATTCCTGCACATGGTGCTTTGCCCTTGTACATACCATGGCCTGCAAGCGTATTAAATTCCATAAAAGGGGTATCAGGGTCAATTAACGCATCAATACGCTCACGCACGAGCATCTTATTTCGAGATTTGTGAAGTTTTATCTTTTCAGGTCCTCCACCTTCTTGTGCCTTTGCAATTTTTTCTTTTAAATCTTTTACAAGTAACTCATAACGTTTGAAATTTTCTTTATATTCTTTGCTTGAGGTATCAATACTACTTTCAATTACATCCATAATTTAATCCTCCTTTATCTTTCAACTTCTACAGTTTCCTCTCCAATTTCAATTTGATCGTTTTCTTTAAAATTGACTTTTTTTACTTTGCCTTTGAAAGGAGCACGTATAAGGTATTCCATTTTCATGGCTTCTATTACCATCAAAACATCGCCTTTCTTTACTTTGTCTCCTTTTTTAACTTTTACATTTACTACTTTTCCAGATATAGGTGAGCTTAAATCTCCTTCTTCTTTCTTACGAGTTTTCTTTTTAGCAGTAAGCTCCACTTGATTTACCTTGTAAACATTTCCATCTACAAAAACAAATTTGTCTTTTTCTCCTTGTGTTATTACTGCTTTTAGTACTCTGTCACCGATTTTGATTTTTAGCTGGCCTGGTTTTATTTCTTCGGCCTCTGCTTTGTACTCAGTGTTATCATAAGTTATAAAAAAATGTTTATCTCTTTTTTCAACAGTTACATTGTATACATTATTCTGATGCTCATAATTAACAAACATAATCAGTCACCTCCTTTTCCACTTACACGCCACCGGCCTACATGTTTCCAAGGATTATGTGGATCGACTTCTTTGTAGCGTACTATGTCCTGGGATTTTTTATGCATTGAATCAAATACTGCAAGAGCAATTATTGCATCAATTGGAAGTCCTTCTTTTGCAACTGTCCAGTCTTTGAAATAGTTTTCAATGAAATGTGTTGTTATATTTCCTTTTTTAAATTCGTCGTGCTCTAATACTTTTTTTAAGAAAGGAATATTTGTAGTAACTCCAAGAACAGCATATCTTGAGAGTGCCCATATCATTTTTTTTATGTTTTCTTCCCTGTTTTCAGCATATGTTATGATTTTTGAAAGCATTGGATCGTAATATGGTGTTACTTTCATGCCTGAATAAATGCCACTATCATCTCTAATATTTGGCCCATTTGGGATCTCTACTTTTTCAAGTGTTCCAATACTTGGTAAAAAGCCATTTGCAGGGTCCTCTGCATAAATACGACATTCTATAGCGTGACCTCTTTGCGTTAAGTCTTTTTGTTTTATGGTAAGTTTTTCACCGCTTGCAATTTTTAGTTGCCATTTTGCAAGATCTATTCCTGTAACCATCTCTGTTATTGGGTGCTCGACTTGAAGTCTTGTATTCATCTCCATAAAATAAAAATTTAATTTTCCATCTACCATGAACTCTACAGTTCCAGCATTTGTATATTTCACAGCTTTTGCAGCTGCAACTGCTGCCTCACCCATCTTTTTTCTTAGTTCTTTGGTCATAACGGGTGAAGGTGTTTCTTCAACGATTTTTTGATGACGGCGTTGAACACTGCATTCACGTTCAAAAAGATGAATAACATTTCCATGTTCATCTGCAAGAATCTGAAATTCTATATGCCTTGGCTTATCAATATACTTTTCAAGAAATACAGTATCGTCTCCAAATGCTGATTTTGATTCACGTTTTGCTCCTTCAATTGCTTCGGCAAGAGTACTTTCTGAATGAACAATTCTCATTCCTTTTCCTCCACCGCCAGCTGCTGCTTTTACAAGAAGTGGAAAACCAATTTTTTTTCCCTCAGCAATAAGTGATTTGTCATCTTGTTTTACTCCATGATATCCGGGTATTACAGGGACTTTTGCTTTCTCCATTGTTTTTTTAGCCGCAATTTTGTCACCCATAAGACTTATGACTTTAGGTGATGGCCCAATAAATTTAATTCCAATATCGTTGCATGAATGGGCAAAATCCGGGTTTTCAGCAAGAAAACCATAGCCTGGATGTATTGCCTCTGCACCTGCCTCTTTTGCAATTTTAATTATCTTTGGTATGTTAAGGTAACTCTCGATGGGTGTTGGATCGCCTAAGCATACGCTTTCATCTGCGAGTTGCACATGAGGTGCTTTTTTGTCCACATCTGAATAAATTGCAACGGTTTTAATTCCAAGTTCTTGGCATGCTTTAATTATTCTTACAGCAATTTCTCCACGGTTTGCAACTAGGATTTTTTTAAACATGTTTTCATTCACTCCATTTACTTTTTCTTTTTTCAAGAAATGCATTGATTCCTTCTTGACCTTCGTCTGATACTCTTAATTCAGAGATTTTTTCAACGCTAAATCTTTTGTATTTTTCAACATCCATTTTTTCACATGCATCGACTAGTTTTTTTACTTCGATTATTGCTTTTGGACCTGAGCTACGGATGATCTTGGTATATTTTTCTATAATTTTGTCTATGTCTTCTGATTCGACAAAGTCAATTAACCCGACTTCTTTTGCATAATCTGAGTTAAATCTCTCTCCTGTGACAAAAAGTCTTCTCATATCAGATATTTTCATACGTCTTGAAATATAAGTAGAAATCACAGCGGGTATTATCCCAAGTTTTACTTCTGAGAATGCAAACTTGCAGTCAGGAACAGCAATTGCTATATCACATGCTGCAAAAAGGCCTATTCCTCCTCCAAATGCATGGCCGTTTACTTTTGCAATAACGGGTTTTGAGCAGCTATAAATTGATTCGTATAAATCAAGTAAAAGATTGCTGTCTTTGATGTTTTCTTCTTTTGAGTATGCTACCATGCTTTTCATCCAGTTAAGATCGGCGCCAGCACAAAAAGATTTACCGTTTCCGGTGATAATTATTGCTCTTGTATCTTTGTCCTTGTCAAGCTTTTTAAAACAGTCTGTAAGCTCTTTCATAAGTTTTTCATTCATTGCGTTGTGAACATCTGGTCTATTTAGAAAAATAGTAGCAATATCGCTTTCCTTTGATACAGTAATGGTATCGTATTTCATTTGTTTTTCCACCCTTTTATCAGAAGACAACCTGCCGATATTAGGTAAAATACATAAAGGTTTCTAAAGTTTTTATAGCAATTGACGTAATAGTTATTCTCCTTTAAATACTGCTTTTCTTTTTTCAACAAAAGCGGCAACTCCTTCCTCAAAATCTTTTGTTGCTGCTGCTTCTGTTGCAGTAAGGCTTTCAAGTTTGAGATGATCTTCCATGGAATTTTCCATGCTTTTGTTTATGAGCATTTTTGCTTTTCCTACTGCAATTGGTGGAAGAACTCTAAATTTGTTTGCAAAATCTTCAACAGTTTTTTCTAATTCTTTGTCATCTACAGCTATGTTTATAATGCCAAGTTCCTCTGCTTTTTCGGCGGTAAACACTTTTGAAGTAAGTATATACTCACAGGCTCTTTGATAACCTACTAATTTTGTGAAAAACTGTGTACCACAACCTGGTGCAAGACCAATTCCAATAAATGCTGTTCCAAACTTTGCATTTTTTGAAGCAATTATAATATCGCATGCAAGCGCAAGAGAAAGACCTGCACCAAATGCATGTCCATTTACTGCTGCAATAACTGGTTTTTGCATATTTCTCATTCCTAGGACACATTTATGTATTGCAAGGGTTAGTTCTCTTAAGAATTTTGATTTGTCTTTTGCATTATGCATTTCTTTGACATCTCCACCACCACAGAATCCTTTACCGGTTCCTCTAATAATTACTGCTTTAATGCTTTTCTTTGGAGTTATTTCTTTTAAAGCACGGTATAGTTCTTTCCCAAGTTTCATGTCAAAAGCATTTAGTCTTTCAGGTCTGTTTAGTGTTATATATGCAATGTTTTCTTTTTCTTCTGTTGTAAGAGTTTCGTAATTCATAGTTATCTTTTCTTCTGAAGCAGTTTTTTAAATTTAAATGTTGACAAAAAATATTTAAAACAGTTAACTATGCAAGCCGACTAGGTTAACAATGGAAATACTTACAATTGGGATTATAATTGCTTATCTTTCGGCATTGATTATTATTGGATTTTTTAGCTCTAAGAAAATTAAAAATACAAAGGACTTTTTCCTAGCAAACAGAAGTCTTAAGACATTTCCATTAACAGCAACGATAACAGCAACAGTTGTAGGCGGATCTGCAACTATTGCAACTGCTAAACTGATTTATTTAAATGGAATTCCTTCAATATGGTTGGACATAGGATCGGCCGTTGGTCTAATATTTCTAGGGTTGTTTTTTGCCCAAAAAGTCAGAAAAACAGGGTTATTTACACTATCTGAGATTACAGGTAAGTTTTATGATGAAAAAGTAAGATTTGCAGCAGCGGTACTAATTTTTATCACTCAAATCGCATGGATATCTCTTTTGATTCAAGGTGCTGGGGCCATTATTTATATCTTATTCCCCTATGATTATACTATACTTCTTACTACTATCACTATTATTTTCATAATATATACGATATTAGGTGGACAATTCGCAGTTGTTTATACAGATGTTATTCAATTCATTATCATGATAGTAGGTGTTTGTCTAGTTGCAGCACCATTACTCTTCTTAAAAGCAGCACCTGGTTTAAGTGCGATTTCTACAGATCACCTTTCATTTCCAATTAATGGAAATATCGGAATTTTATCAGCAGCATCATTCTTTTTTATGATGTTTATGCCTAATATCGTAGGGCCTGATGTATACTCAAAAGTACTCTCGGCAAAAGATGAAAAAACAGCAAAACTTGGAACAATTTATTCAGGTATTTTTAGAGTGATTTTTGCAATATCCATTGGCCTTATTGCAATCTCTGCAATTGTTCTTGTTCCGGGTTTAGATGCAAGTGAAGCTGTTTTTGCAATGCCAAAATCATTCTTGGTTTTAGGTCCTGTCTTAAGTGGTGTCATTCTAGCAGCCTTTATATCTGTGATTTTATCATCTGCAGATTCTGTAATGATTTCATCATCAACGATTTTTAGTGTTGATATTATAAAAAAGAATAACTTAAAAACGTCAAGGATAATGATTTCTGTAATTGGTATTCTTTCTTTACTACTGGCATTATATCTTCAGGATATAGTAGATACCTTGCAACTTGCCTATACGGTGTTTACCTCAGGTCTTACATTGCCAATTATTTTTGGTTTTTATAAAGAAAAAACAAAAGCAACATCAAAAGGCGCATTGGTCAGTTTGATTTTAGGTGGAGCTGTTTCATTGATATGTTTATATCTTATCCCCTCTGTTTCTAGCTATGCTGTATTAATAGGAATGCTGTTTTCGGTAATGCCGCTATTATTATTTAGAGAGGCTAAAACATGAATGATAAGATTTTTGGTCTTTTGAAAAAAGACACATTTGTATCAGGAGAGATTCTTGCAAAAAACCTAGGCATTTCAAGAACGGCTATTTGGAAGCAGATTAAATCGTTAAAAGATGTAGGTTATGAGATTGAATCGGTTAAAAACAAGGGATACAGACTTATTTCAAAACCTGATGTTCCACTTCCTGAAGAAATCAAATATGGGCTTGAAACAAAAGTTATTGGAACAGACATAGTTTATTTTAGAAAGATAAACTCGACTAATCTTTATTGTAAAAATATTGCAAAAGAAAACGCTTCTGAGGGCACGGTTGTAGTCGCAGATATTCAAGAAAAAGGAAGGGGCAGAAAAAGCAGAGTTTGGTCCTCGCCTGAAGGTGGTTTGTGGTTTTCAGTACTGTTAAAACCAGATATTCCTCCTCAGAATGCCATGATCCTTACAATGGCCACATCGGTTTCTCTGGTTGAAGCAATAGAAGAAAACACAGGCTTGAATCCTGTTATTAAATGGCCTAATGATCTTCTGATGGGTAGCAAAAAAATTTGCGGTATTTTAACTGAGCTTGATGCTGAAATGGATAAAATAAATTATGCAATTGTTGGAGTTGGAATAAATGTTAACAATAGTCTTAGCAATGATTTGCAAAATATTGCAACAACTTTGAAAAAAGAGTCAAATATCAAGATTTCAAGAGTTGAGCTTTTAAAAGATATAATAAAGAATATTGATAGAAACTATAATTATGTTAAATCTTTAGATTTTGATAAAATAAGGCAATTATGGTTTTTACATGCTGATATAATTGGTAAGAAAGTAAAAGTTACACGTGAAAAAGATGTTGTTGTTGGTAGAGTTTCTGATGTTGATGAAACTGGTTGTCTTATTTTAGATACAAAAGAGGGCCTTGAAAAGATTATAACTGGGGACGTAATATTTTTATAGAAATATTTATAAATAAAAAGCTTTATAATTATGTAAACTATTTGTGTGATAAAAATGAAAAAAATCATAATAATATTAAGTATTTTTATGCTATTGTCTACAGTTAGCGCAAGCGTTTTTGCAAGTACACTATACAACCAAGAAGAATGCAATATCTCAGCACTTGATACAGATAATCCTGAAACTTTAGACCAATACCAAAACGATACTGCAGGTTTTCCTCTGATTGTCGGAAGATTTCCTTCTCAAGACATAAATCTAAGTGCTTTGATGGCTCAATCATTTGTTCCAACAAAAGAAATTCTTACAAAAGTAGATTTATACCTTTGTAAAAACTATAGCACAAGTCATCCATTTGTTGTTAATATTCGTAAAGAATTAGATGGAGAAAATCTTGTGACATCTTCTGTTTCACCTCAGAATATAAATACTCTTAATGTTTCAGATCCAGAACTTAATTTTTCATGGGTGTCATTTAATATTGAATCAACTTTCTTAGATGTAGGTGAGACCTATTATATAGTGGGTCATACTGAGAATACAACTGATAATTGGTATTTATGGGCACAAAACAATGATTCAAGTTCATATTTATCTGGAGAAGCATATCTTTCTTATGAGGGCGCAAGCAACTGGACAAACCACTCTAGAGAAAAAGCAAGACCTCGTGTAAGATCTCTTTCTGATAACAACAATCAGTCTGATATGTGTTTTAAAACATATGGAATAGATTCTACTCAATTTGAAATAGGATTTGAAAGATTTGGAAAAAATCTTACAACAATTTTTAATAACACAGGTTCTGTAAATGCAACATCTGTATTTTTTGAAGTAAATATTACCGGTGGTATACTCGGTGGAATAAATGTACAGACTGATGGTTTATATATAGATCCAATAACGCCCAGTGAAGAACAAACGGTTCAAACACCTGTTTTTGGATTTGGTAGAGTCAACATAAACGCTAGTATATATGCAAACAATGCAAAACTTGTTAGCAAAAATGTTGAAGGCTTTGTATTTCTAAAATACATATTCGTCCTTCCAACATTTTCTTAAATTTCTTTTTTCTTTTAATAAATTTATAATAGCATACCTTTTATTTTAGAAAATAATGAATCTTGAACTTTCACGCATTGTTGAAGACGAATTATCTGGTCTTTCCCCAATTCAAACTATAATGAAAATGGCTGAAGAAAGAAACATTATAAAAATGGGTTTAAAACCTGAAAATGTTATTTCTTTTGGAGGTGGGTGGTGTAATCATAAAGCACCAGACGAACTTAGAAATATTTATAGAAAAATTTCAGAAGATGAAAATTTATTCCATAAAACTGGTCGTTATAGCTCAATCATTGGGGATTATAAATTACGTGAGCAAATTTGCTTTTTTGAAAATAAAATCTATAATATGTCTCTTTTAAATCCTGATAACGTTCTGCTTGGACAATCCTCCACTCAGCTTTTTCATGACCTGTTGCGTGTTTTATGCAACCCCTTGGATACTATTGGTTTTTTAGATCCAACTTATGCTAATTATTTTAATGCTGTAAAATGTGCAGTTCCAAAATCAAAAATGGTTTTTATTCCTGCTCTTGAAACCAAGGAATGGAATTATTTACCAAAGCCTCAAGATTCTTTAGAATCTTTGAAAAACTATTGCAAGAGAGGATTAAAAGCACTTGTAATCCCCGTTCCTGATAATCCAACAAGCCAGATGCCCGATGATTCCTTTCTTAAATCTTGCCTTGAGATACTAGAAGAATATAATGCTTTTTTAGTCCTCGACTGTGCGTATAAAGCATTATGGTTTGATGATATGCCTAAATCTTTTTCATGGTCACCTAAGAATCATCCAAATTTGATTTTATTGAATTCTAATTCAAAGTGGCTATCCAGCCTTGGTAGAAGGCTTGGATGGGTAGAAGCAGATGAAAAGATAATAAAAGGCCTTGAAAAATTAAACGAATCTGTTCTTCTTTCACCCGATTCAATGCATAGTATTGCAACAGCTGCATTTCTTGAAAAAACCCTATCTGATAAAAGTTTGAAATCCTTTATTGAAAATACGCGAAAACTCTATCAAAAAACAGCAGATGTAATGATTAAAAGCATTGATAAAAATCTAGGTTGGAAAAGACTTAAACCTATGGGTGGACTTTATACAATTTGTCCAACGCCTAATAATAAAGAACCCGTTTCTTTTGTAGAAGATGTTTTAAAAAATACAGGAGTGCTACTAATCCCGGGTAAAGGTTTTGGCCCCAGTATGGAAAAAGCAATACGTTTATCATATGGCCCTCTCTGTTATGACCATGAGTTGATTGTTGAGGGCTTTGAAAGAATACATGAATTTCTGTAAGTTTTAATGGTAACGGCTTTGCCCTAAAAGTCCCTTTTGACTTTAAAGTCGATAATTTGACCTTAAAGTAAAAAAATCTATTATTATCGCTTATAATATCACAGTTCTTATTCATGCAATGCATGAGTTTGGAATAAATCCTAATTTTTATACATAATTTTTAGACAGTATCTGTAAAGGAAATCTTTTATATTATTAAGATAATATTAATATAAAGAAATAAAAGTGATTGAACGTGAAAAAAACTATTGCATTTATTTTTGTTATATTCTTACTTTTAACACTATTTTCACCTATATATGAAGCACAAAATCAAGAAAAATTAGTTGTTTTCGATGAGTCAAATGAAATTTCTTATAAATACTATAATTATCAAAACTTGACCAATTTATTGCATGATCTACAGAAGAATCATTCTGATCTCATGTCATTAGAATCACTTGGTAAAACCTATCATGGAAGAGACATATGGCTGGTAAAAATATCTGACAATGTAAATGAGGAAGAAGATGAACCAGGTGTTTTACTTATGGGGGCGCATCATGGTAACGAACCTGATTCATTTGAAGTGCTAATCTATTTTATTGAATATTTAGTTGAAAATTCTTCAGAAGAACGAGTAAAACGAGCCATTAACAATACTCAAATATATATTATTCCAATGGTGAATCCTGATGGTGTTGAAGCAAATACAAGAAAAAACTGCGAGCCCAATTATGGCCCATTTGGTTTTAGAGAAAAAATCACATCAATTGGTGTTGATCTAAATAGAAACTATGGCCATCGTTGGTATAACTATTTTCTCCGACCTTGGTATTATCTAATGATGAGTCAATTAAAGGACTCAGAGTATAACTATCGTGGAGAAAAGCCGTTTAGCGAAAGCGAGACAACGGCTGTGAAGCGGTTTGTAGATTCCCATAATATTAGTATTTCTTTATCATATCATGGTTATTTGTCATCTGTCATGTATCCTTGGTGGTGCAGCATGTTACCAACTAGAGATGAAAATCTTTTTATTTCAGTTGCAAGTAATATTTCAAATATAAATAACTATCAAATTCAGGGAAGAAATTACTATCTTGGTTATAGGGGTGCAAGTGGTACTTCGGAGGACTGGCTGTATGGTGAGCATGGAATTCTTGCGTTTTGTATAGAGCTTGCTTTTCCTCAAAAAGCAGAGGATGTGGTAAATAATTGTATTACACATTTAGAAGTCAATCTATATATTTGTGAAATAGCGGATTACATACATACTAAACAAAAAAGTTTCTTGGATACAAATCAAATATTATATTCTTTAAGGTGAAATAATGAATAGAAAATTAATATTAACTATGGTGATAACTATTCTATTAATCAGCAATAGTTTAATTGTACTAGCCAATTTTGAAAATAAAACAATTGACAAGAAAGAATGGACATATATGATTTATGCTGGCGGAGATCAAGAAGGGGAATGGCCAGAAGCTGAAAAAATTCTTGATACTATTATGAATCTATCCTTTTTCCTAAATAACAAAATAAACATTGTATTTTTGATGGATTTTGGTGAAGCCTTCTCTGGTTATGCAAAACATTTTAGAAAGTTTCGCGCTAATTTTCATATATTAGAAAAATATGACGAAATTAACTGTGGAAACTATAGCACATTGAAAAATTTTGTTCTCAGATGCAAAAAAGATTATCCTGCAGAGAGATATTTCCTTCATATTCATGGTCATGGCTCTGCTTGGTATGGAGCATGCCCTGATACGGATACAAATGAATCAGGTGTTGATTATGATATATTAACGATGCAGGAGATACACAATGCACTTGATGAAAGTGGGGGCGTTGATATATTAGAATTTACCAATTGCTATATGGGGAATTTAGAATCAGCATATGAACTACGAAATTGTACTAAAGTATATATCGGTAGCCAGGAAGCGTGTGAAACTTATACACCAGCTATAACTTTGCTATATAACATAAAAATTTTACAAAGAAATTATTATCGTTCATCTGAAAAAATAGCTGAAAAAATCATCAAAGAATTTAAATATGGTCTTTTCTACATATATCGATTTACTCCAATATATCTGCTTAAAGGACTGAAAGAATCGTTGAAAAATCGTCAGAAGTTAGATTCTTACTACATTAAGAATGAGTTCACAATGTCTGCTATTAAAACAGAAAAACTAGGCGACGTAACTAACTCCATTAATGTATTATCAAAAACAATGATGTCAGATCTTAAAAATTGTTCGGATTTTATAAATTATACACGTTTTCATTCAGATTATTTTATGGGTAGTACTTCATCTAATGCAGCGCTAATTGATATTTATCATTTTGCTAAATTACTCAATGAAAAATCTTATGAATTGTCAAACTCAGAATTATATAAAGCAACAGATAATGTAATGAAATCAATAGATGAAGCAGTTATAACTGAATGGCATCAATGTGGACATAAAAATGCGCATGGATTGACAATATTTTTCCCACCTGATAAATCAGAGTTATATTACTCTCCGTTTAGCAATAAACTGAATATGCAAAATTATACTTCGTTAGATCTTGAATTTACAAATGATACACAATGGGATGAATTTTTAGGACTCTATCTTAATTAAAGAGTTGAAAAATTATATTACAAAATTATTAGATAATTATAAATAAAATTTAGAATCAAAAATAATTTTATTGATGATTTGCACCTAAAGTCATTCATTTTTCATACTTTAGGGACAAAGCCAATTGTAACAAAAGCTATTTATAGAAAGATTATATTGTGAAGGATGGAAAGGATGAGGATGAATTTCATAATTTTCTGATTTTTGTTTTTGTTCTTTAATTGAGATTTGAGATGATATCAATGTCTGTTGTAAAAAAAGGCGATAAAATAAAAGTTGAATATGAAGGAAAGCTAGAAGATGGAACTGTTTTTGATAGTTCAGAAAAACACGAAGCTCCTTTGGAATTTACCGTTGGCGAAGGTCAGCTTATAAAAGGTTTTGAAGAAGCAGTAGTTGGAATGAATGTAGGCGATGAGAAAGAAATTAAACTTTTGCCTGACGAAGCTTATGGTAATCACAACCCTGAATTGGTAAGAGAAATGCCTAAAGAGTCTTTCCAATCCGATCAGGAAATACAGCCAGGCATGATGTTTCTTATGAATTTGCCTGATGGACGTCAGATACCTGTAAGAATAACTCAAGTAGAAGAGGATAAAGTAACAATTGACTTGAACTCTCCACTTGCAGGAAAAACACTTATTTTTAAAATAAAAGTTTTAGAAATTGAAAATTAAAAAATATTTTATTGGGAAGGATCATCAACACTTCCCATAAATAATATTGTACCAGTCTCTTTTTGATGTATTGTAAATAAGAAAGGATGATCACAGTCAAATGTAATTCTTTCTGGTGGTTCATCTGGATTTACTGCCGTCAACTCCATTATAACTGCAGTAGCAGCTGCAGCTTCCGTTCCTTCTTCGTTTACTTCGATAAATGCTTTATGAAGCACATCTGAAATAAGTAAATCCTGGGCGCCGTCTATTCCTGAAAAATCAGCAGTATAACTAAATGCATCACTCATTCCTAGATCCATTAAGTACTCATTGAGTCCATATGATGTTTCAAATTTGAATTTTGGAAGATATATGTCTGCTTTTGTCTCATACATTTCATCGATCAGTGAGTTGTATTCTTCCTGGTTTAATGAGTCTGTTACATCAGATAAATTGTATCCTTCTTTTGGAAGGATAATCATCATGGAAATATCTTCACCGTTATATGGTATTTCAAGGATTTCAAATTCACCTGTATGAGTATAATTAAACTTGTCATCTTTGTTTATTAATTTCATTGTTTCAGCTTGTATTTTTTCTCCAGATGAAAGTGTAAAATCTCTTTCTGTTGTATTTTCTTCATCGAACTGTATTTTCCAGGTTCCCTTAAAATAAATTGCATTTGTTAAAATAAGCTTGGTCAAAGCAGGATCTATTGCATCCGCAGGAACTAAATCTTTTATCAAATTGTTTGTCTGATTTTCTACCCATTCATTTATGATTCTTGCAGCTTCTTCAGGATTGTCGTATTCAACTTCTGATGCTTTTCCGCCATAATATGTTTCAATTATGTTTACATAATCATCCAAAAGAGTAAATCCAACATCGGGCCACAGTGCATTTGCAGTTGAAATGTTATATTTGTCGTTATGATTTAGATAATTGTAGAGCGATTTCATATACTCATGAAATGAGTCATTGCCCTGTTCTATATGTAAAACATTTTGCATTTCTGTTGCAGTATTTCCTCTTGCACCCTCATAGGTCATAGCAAGTGCAGTAAACACAGAATATGGTGAGTAAAATATGTTTGGACTATTATCCTCATCACCTGAAAGTTCTTTGAAAAAATCAAAACAAAAAGCATTTACTGCTTCATCAAATGATGTGATGTTTCCTAAAGGGTTTGGGTCTTCGTCTTCTTTTTCTTTAGTTTGATCAATTACATTTGAATTATCCAAATCTGTTGTCAAGACAATTCCTAATGTTCCTATAATAAGTAAACTTGTTACAACTATGATAATTGGTTTTTTATTCATTTTAAATTCACCTTCTAATAAGAGTATTGAATTATTTAGTATTTAAAAACCTTTAAAATGTTTGGTATTTCCCAAACAAAAAAATAAATTAGAGAACTATTAAGAAAGAAAAAGGATGTTTGTTTTATGCATTATAATAATCTGTAGTTGAACTGTTATTTGCCCTACGATATGGGTTGAAATCTTTTGATTCAGAAACAACTTTTTTGGTTTTTCTATTGGATACCATCTTCTGCAATTTTTTTGTCATATCATTCATTTTTTATCACAACCCCATATTTGACATTTTGTATCATGTCAAACTATGACAATATATCTATTTGATAGCAACTAGTTTATATTATTTTCGTCAATTATTATCAAAAAGTTATTTTTACACTTTTAAAAATTGTTTTTGATCAAATAATAAAAAAGAATTAAATTGTTGCAGCATCCTCTTCTGCTTTCTTCATTTCCTCTTCCATGAGTTTATCAAGTTTTTTATCAACACCTTGTTCATGTGCTATTTTCTGCATTTCAGCAAGGATTTTTTCCCAAATTACTTGTTGACTAACTGCATAATCCCACATATCAAGACGTTGTGATCCTTCTGATTTTTTGAACTCTTCCATCAGTTCTTTTTTACCTTCTTCATCCATTTTTGCATCACCTTAAGATAATTTTTTACCAGCTTTCATTAGTTGTACTCTTGCAATCTTTGACATATTTTCCATTATTTCATCCCAGACTGCTTCTTGCTCTAGTGCAAAAAACCACATGTCCATCTTTTGTTGAACATCTCCTTTTTTGAAGTCTTCAAGAAAATTTTTCATATCTTCATCATTCATTGTTTTAATCCCTGCCTATGGTCAATTTGCATATCTTTTCAATGTTATTAAAACATTAGGAAAAAGTTTTTTAAACCCATCGAAAAAA
>CAZQXW010000011.1:32309-50742 GCA_964597365.1 uncultured Thermoplasmatales archaeon
TTTTCTACATCATCTGATTTTACAATAAAAGAACCTGAGACAAATAAATTTGTACCCGCGTTATTTGCAAGCTTTATTGTTTTATCTGTAATTCCACCATCGACTTCTAGATTTAACTTGGGTTTTAATTCTCTTAGCTTCTTTACTTTTTCAACCATATCTGGCAGAAATGGACTTCCATAAAAACCTGGTTTCACGGTCATAATCAAAACTTGGTCTATATCATCTAAATAAGATTCTATGCTTGATGCAGGTGTTTCAGGATTTAAAACAAATCCTATCCTTTTATTCTTGCCTTTAACAAAATCAATTATTTCCTTATAATTGTCACATGATTCATAATGCACAAGAAATGTGTCTATTTCTTCAATGTTTTTCTTTATCCATTCTAATGGATTTTCTATCATTAGATGTGCTTCAAAAAGACAATTTGTTTCAGGTAGTTTGAAATCAAAATCAATGGAGGTATTTGGAACAAATTTCCCATCCATAAAATCCAGTTGAATTATATTTACGTAATCTTTTACTTTCAAAATGTTCCTTGAAAACTCTTCTTGATTTTTTGCAATAATTGCGGGTATTATTTCTTTGTTCATATTTTTTCACCGTCCAAAAGACTATCTGTTTCACATTTGTATTTTTTAAAGTTATAGCAAACATCTTCTCCTTCTTTATATCCTTCATGAAATCTTTTTATAATTCTGAATGCTTGAAAACTGTCTTTTGCAACAAATAAATGTTGCAGATCTTTTTGTGATAAAAATCCTTTTTCTAAAGGCTGTTTTTCTACCCATTTTAAGAATTCAGCCCACATCTCTCCAAGTAAAATAATTGGGATATTGCAGATATGTTTTACTTGTACAAGCTGCCATGCATAAGCAAGCTCTAAAAGCGTTCCAACTCCACCTGGAGCTACAACTATAGCATTTGATAGAACCATGAATGTATCAAGACGTTTGGAAAATCTATGAAAATCTTTTTTGATGTCAAGATAACGATTTGGCTTTTGTTCTGCAGGAATATCTATGTTTAGACCAATAGAATGAGATCTGTCTGTTTTTCTTCCTTCCCTATGACCTTTGCATGCAGCTTGCATAATGCCCGGTCCGCCACCTGTTACGATATCGATATGTTCTGCTCCAAGCATATGAGCAAGCTTGTATACTTCATCATATGCTGGCTCGTCTATTCTTATTCTTGCAGAGCCAAAAATTGCGACGCGAAAGTGTTTTTCATATACTTCGTCTATTACAGCATTACCACTCATTTATTCTTCCTCTGTACATTTTAATCTAGCTGCATAGCATGCTCCTAGCAATCCTGTATATTGGTGTAGTACAATACATATTGGAACATTTCTTAGAAAATCTTCTCTACGGTTTCCCTTGTTAAATTCTGATATGAATTTTTTGGATTCAAATATTTCTTTATTTTTTGCAGCAATGCCACCTGCTATATACATTCCACCTTTGCATAGTGTGTCAAGTGCGAAATTCTTTGCACATCTTGCGTAAAATTTACTGAATAATTCAAAAGTTTGTTTACAATTTTTATCTTTTTTTCTATTTTTAGAAATCAGTTCTGCTGTGTCGTATTTTATTTCTTCTTTGTTTTTTTTGCATAAGAACTGATAAATTCCTTCAATTCCTCTTCCGGATAAAAGCTCCTCATACACTAGAGGTTTTGATATATTTCGAATTTCTTTGATATATCTCACAAGATTTGATTCAAACTCGTTATAATATGGAAAATCACTATTTCCTCCTTCGCTTGAAATTGGTATGTAACAGCCTAGATTTTTATGATAAGTAAGTATTGATTTACCAAGTCCTGTACCTGCACCTATCACTGCTTTTGTTTGAAACTTTGATGCATTGCCTTTTCTTATTTGGTAAACATCTTTAATGTTATCTTTTTCAAGAAAGTTGACACCATATCCAAGTGCCTCAAAATCATTTATTAAAAACACGTCCTGCAGATATGTTTCATCGATAATTTCTTTTTTAGAAATACTCCATTCTGCATTTGTAAGTTCAACAAAATCTTTTGAGTCAGATATTATTCCTGCAAGTCCAATACAGGCTGCACGAACGTTTATATGATATTTTTTATCTGCGTAACTCAGAGTTTTTTTTATTAGTGGAATAATTGAATCTGTTGAAGATGTTTCAAAATTTAACACAAATATAATTTGAGGTTTTCCTTCTTTTATACCTGCAACTGCAAATCTTGAATATGTTCCACCAATATCTGCACCCAGATAAAAACCTGAATGTTTTTCTTTTATCGGGTTTTTAATAAACTCTTTAGCAGAATATTTCAACATTTGCTTTGCAACCTCACAACAATTAGACCAGAATACTTTAACCTATTAAAGATTTAATCCAAAAATAAAAAAAGAAAAATTGTGATGTTTTATTTTTCATTAAACAAATGTACATCACGTTGTGGGAATGGGATGCTTATATTGTTTTTATCAAATGCTTCTTTTATCTGCTGTGTAAGCTCCCATTTTACACTCCAGTAATCACTTGTTTTAACCCAAGGTCTTACAAGAAGATCAACACTTGAATCACCAAGGTTTCCAATAGCAACATTTGGAGCAGGATCCTTTAGAACTTTTTTGTGTTTACTTATTACATCCATTGCAATACTCATGGCTTTGCCCATATCATCACTATAACCAATTCCTACTTGCATATCTACCCTCCTTGTATTGTTGGCAGTATAATTTATCATGGGATTTCCATAAACTTTACTATTTGGAATAATAACCTTTTTGTTATCTACAGTAGTCATAGTTGTAATGCTGATCCCAACGTTGTTTACTGTTCCTGAATCCCCGCCTATTTCAACATAATCTCCTTTTTTGAAGGGCTTAGTAATTGCAATCATAAAACCTGCTGCTAAATTGCTTAAAGTATCCTGTAAAGCAAAACCTAAAACAAAACCTGAGACAACAGACAGACTCAAGATTCCTGCAAATGCATCTATTCCTAAAAAGCCAATTGCAAATGCTAATACAAAGATAAGTAACAATATCTTTACAATTCTTCTTGCAAACTCTGCAAGTATCTCGGACATTTTTGCTTTTAACATAGATTTTTTTATATATTTGCTAATTAGTATAGTCGCAATATATCCAAAAATCAATACTAACACTAAAAAAAGCACATTTTTTACCGGAACATTTAGTAGCGGTATATCCGTTTCTAATATTTCTAAAATCTCGTTTATCATATAATTTTTTACCTCCCTTTATATAGCGAGAGTATAAACTAATAGTTTATAATAGCATGCGATTTACCCAACCACAAGCTTTAAAACAGTTGTATAATTGCCATATCTAAAAAAAGATTCATAATTTAGGTGAACTAATGACAGAAGATAAAATAGTTTTACCCGGAGAACAAGTATCCACATCAGAAGAAGTAGGGCCGGGCGAAGGAACATTTGAAGAAGATGGAATAATAAAAGCATCGAGATTTGGAAAGTATCAAGTAGACCAAAAAAACAGGATGGCAACTGTAAAACCACTAACCAGTGTTCCGGTCGAGGTTAAAAAAGGAGATATAGTCCTTGCCCATGTAGGAATGGTCCGCTCAAATATGATAATTGCAGATGTAATACATATAATGGGACAAAAAAGAGCAATCTCAGGAGATACAAATGGTACACTAAGAGTCTCAGAAATATCACAAGGTTACGTAAAAGACCCTGCAACAGAATTTGCTCCAGGAGATATCATAAGAGCAAAAGTAACACAAGTAAAACCAAGTATACAGCTTCATACAAAAGATAGGGACTTAGGCGCAATAAAGGCACTATGTTCAAAATGTAGGCATACTCTGCATAAAAAAGGAAACATACTTGAATGTGAAAATTGCAATAACAAAGAAAAAAGATTAACTGCTCATGATTATGGAACTTTTGATCCTAACAAGCTATAAAATTTAAGGAAGTGAGAATTAATGGAATTAAAGAAAATTAAAAAAACTACAAAAGAACTAGAAATTGAAATCACCGATGAAAATGAAACAATTCTTAACCCAATTGCTGAAGTTCTGCTCCAATATGAAGATGTAGATTATGCAACTTATATGGCCGATCATCCAAATTCTAAAAAAAGAAAACTCTATCTTAGAGTCAACAAAGGAAAACCAGAAGAAATACTTATGAAAGCAGTAAAGCAGCTTGAAAAAGAAGTAAAAGATTTTGGTAAAAACTTTGCACCAAAAAAGAGTAAAAAATAGATGAAAGTGCTTGACTCAGAAAAAGAAATCGGCATTACTACTTTTTTAACACCATCTGAAGGAATAGGTGGTAAACTAAGGTTTTATCCAGAGGATTTTGGTGTAGTTGAAAAATCAATATATCCGCCTGAAAAAAAAGATGGGAAATTTACAATCGCAGAAATTACTTCTACATATTGGGAGACAAATAATCTAATCAGAGAACTTTCAAATAAACTTCGTATATCACGTCAGAGAATCAATTTTGCAGGTACAAAAGACAAAAGAGCAAAAACAACACAACTAATGTCTTTTTACAAATTAAAAGCAGAAGATGTATCAGACATAAAACTCAAAGATGTAGAAATTAAAAATGTTTATCGTTCAGATAAACCTGTTAAGATTGGAGCGCTTATTGGAAACAAATTTGAAATAACGATAAGAAACATAAGACCTGATACAAAAGATGAGAATGTAGAAAATATTTGGTCTAAAATACACGAAAATGATGTTTTTCCAAACTTTTTTGGAATACAGAGATTTGGAATAATGCGCCCAATCACACATATTGTTGGAAAACATATTGTAAATGGTGATTTTGAAAAAGCAGTTTTGACTTATATTGCAAATCCAATAGAAGGTGAAGATGAAGTTTCTTTTAAACTTAGAAAAGAACTTGAAGAAACACAAGATTTTTCACATGCTCTAAAAAATTATCCTGATAATCTAAACTTTGAAAAAGCAATTTTAAACAAACTAGTACAAAATCCAGATGATTTTGCATCAGCCCTAAAGGAATTACCACAAAACCTTCTCACAATGTTTGTTTATGCTTATCAATCATATCTTTTCAACAAAATTATCTGTGAGAGAATTAAAAGAAAAATTCCTTTAAACCAAGCTGTTGAGGGAGATATTATCCTGCCTGTTAAAAATGGTATAATCGAAGACAGACCAATTCCTGTTTCAGATAAAAACCTTGACAAAGTAAACACCCAGCTATCAAAACAAAAAGCAGCAGTAAGTGCTGTACTCTTTGGAAGTGATTCTGTTTTTTGCAAAGGAGAGATGGGTGAAATTGAAAGAAAGATAATCGAAAATGAAAACTTTGACCCACGTGATTTTATAATTCCTGAAATTGCATTTGTTTCATCATCTGGCTCACGCAGGCCAATACTTGGTTTTGTAAAAGATTTCAGTTACAAGTTATTTGAAGATGAAAAAACCGGCAAAGCTGTAACTTTGAACTTCGAACTTTTAAAAGGATGCTATGCAACATCTTTTTTGCGTGAGTTCATGAAGGCAGATAGTATAAGAGATTATTAATGGAAACGGTTTTAATACTCTTCTGTTATTAAGGGTGCTGTATTATAGGAAGTAAATAGTATGATTAAGCAACCACCTCAGAAATACAAACCTGATTCAGTAGAAAAAAAGATTCTCAAATTCTGGGATGAAAAAAACATATTTCAAAAATCAATAGATAATCGTAAAGGTTGCAAACCATATGTTTTTTTAGAAGGTCCTCCAACTGCAAATGGAATGCCTCATCCAGGACATATTCTAACTAGAGTTGTAAAAGATCTTATTCTTCGCTATCAGACAATGAAGGGGCATTATATCCTTAGAAAAGCAGGATGGGATACACATGGCCTACCTGTAGAAATAGAAGTTGAAAAAGAACTAGGATTGTCAGATAAACAAGAAGTAGAAAATTATGGAATTTCTGATTTTAACAAAGAATGTAAAAAATGCGTATTCAAATATGAAAATGTATGGGTTGATATGACCAAAAGAATAGGCTTTTGGCTTGATATGAATGATCCATATATCACACTTGAAAATGATTATATCGAATCAGTATGGTGGTCACTTAAACAAGCATGGGAGAAAAAACTGTTATACAAAGGCCATAAGGTTGTACCATACTGCCCTCGTTGTGGAACAGCGCTTTCTTCTCATGAGATATCGCAAGGTTATAAAAATGTAAAAGAGCCTTCAATTTTTGTAAAATTCAAAATAAAAGATGAAGATGCATATTTCTTGGCATGGACAACAACACCATGGACACTTATTTCAAATGTAGCACTTGCAGTTCATCCAGATCAACTTTACATTAAAGTTCGTTACAAAAATCAAGAATTAATCCTCGCAGAAGAAAGAGCATCAATTCTTCTAAAAGGACAACAATACGACATAATTGATGGCTTTAAAGGCAAAGAACTCGGGGGAAAAGAATACGAACCGCTCTTTGATTATGCAAAACCAAAGAAAAAAGCATGGTATATCGTTCTTGCAGATTTTGTAACAATGGATGATGGTACGGGAATCGTGCATATTGCCCCGGCGTTTGGTGAAGACGATTATAATGTCGGAAGAAAATATGACCTGCCAGTAATTCAACTTGTAAAACTAGATGGTACATTTCCACCAGAGGTTCCACTTTGGGAAGGAAAATTCGTAAAAGATGCAGACCCTGAAATTACAAAACATCTTGAAGAAAGAGGTCTTCTTGAGGGTGTTCATGAGTACGAGCATGATTATCCATACTGCTGGAGATGTGACTCCCCTCTCATATATTATGCAATGGAATCATGGTTTATCGCAATGACCAAAGTTCAAGATTCACTTATAAAAAATAACAACAACATAAACTGGTATCCTGAGCATCTTCAACAAGGAAGATTTGGTGATTTCATACGTGACGTAAAAGACTGGGCTCTTTCTAGAAAAAGATATTGGGGAACACCACTTCCAATTTGGACGTGTACTGATGACAACTGTAGCCATCAGATATGTGTTGGAAGTGTTGAGGAATTAAGAGAATTAAGTGAAAACTTTCCAGATGATTATGATCTTCATAAACCACTCGTAGATGAACTTAAAATAAAATGCCCTAAATGCAAAAAACCAATGAAAAGAGAAGAAGAAGTAATAGATTGCTGGTATGATTCTGGCTCTGCATTTTTTGCGCAATGGCATTATCCATTTGAAAACAAAGAACAATTTAAACAAAACTATCCTGTGGACTTTATTTCAGAAGCACTTGATCAAACCCGTGGATGGTTCTACTCGCTTCTTGCTATATCCACATTCTTATTTGACGAGCGTTCCTATAAAAATGTCTTAACACTGGGTCTAATACTCGATGAAAACGGTCAAAAAATGAGTAAAAGCAAGAGAAACTATGTTGACCCAGATGCTGTTTTAGAAAAAGAAGGGGCAGATGCACTTAGATGGTACTTGATTTCTGCAAGTGCACCATGGAACTCTAAAAGATTCTTCGAAGAAGTCGTAAAAGAAACACTTGGAAAATTCATCCTTACTTTTTGGAATTCATATAATTTCTTTGCAACATATGCAGCACTTGACAAGTTTGATCCGAATAAAGATACAGTTGCATATAAAAAAAGGCAGCTATTGGATAAATGGATAATCAGCAGATTCAATAAAACGACAACTGAGGTGGAAGATTATCTTAAAAAGTTTGATATACACAAGGCTGCAAGAACTGTTGAAAACTTTGTAATAGAAGATTTTAGTAATTGGTACTTGAGACGTTCACGAAAGAGGCTGTGGGTTGAAGAAAAAACAGAGGATAAACTCGCAGGTTACTCAACAATGTATGAAATATTTCTCAATCTTTCAAAAATAATAGCACCATTTGTTCCATTTATCACTGAAGAAGTCTATCAGAATATTAAAACAGATGAAATGGCTGAAAGTATTCATCTATGTGATTACTACAACGTTGATAAAAAACAAATAGATGAAAAACTTGAGCAAGGAATGGGAAAAATAAGGGCTCTTGTAGAGGTAGGAAGAGCGCTTCGTTCAAAGATTGGAATCAAAGTAAAATATCCGCTCAGCAGTGCAACACTAGTCTGTGAAAAGAAAACAGAAGAATTAATCAAAAACTTATTAGACCTCTTAAACGAAGAGATAAATGTTAAACAAATAAACTTTGAAAGAAACACAGAAAAGTTCATGAATAAATCACTTAAGCCAAATCACTCAAAAATCGGTCCAAAATACAAACAAAAGGCAAGAATTATATCACAAAAAATCGAAGAAAAATCTGAAGAATTATACAAAAAATTCGAAAAACAAAAAGAAATCACACTTGATATAAACGGTGAAAAAATAAAGCTTTTAGAAGAAGATTTAGAGATAGTACTTACAGTAAAAGAGCATATTGCAGAAACCCAAACAGATGATGTGACTCTTATCTTAGATACAGATCTTACACCAGAGCTTGAAGCAGAAGGTTTTGCAAGAGAGATAGTAAGAAGAATACAGTCGATGAGAAAAGAACTAGACCTTGATGTCGAGGATAAAATAAAAACTGAGATAAAAACCGACAAAGAAACACCACTTAAGACCTGGGTTAATTATATCAAAGGAGAAACACGCTCAGAAAAACTATCATTTACCGATAACCCTTCTGGAAAACTAGTAAAGAAATGGAAAATAGATGAATTCGAAGTGGAAATTGGTATAAACTAATTTTTTCTAACCAAATTTATTTTATATGCTGTTATGTTTTCCAAGCTGTTATAATGATAAGCGTAGGAATAGAGGGAACTGCTCATACAATAGGTGTGGGAGTTGTAAAAAAAGAAGGACAAAAATGCAAAGTTCTTTCTAATCTTATAAAAATTTACAGGCCTGAAAAAGGCGGAATTCATCCAAGAGAAGCAGCAAATCATCATGCAAACAATGCTGCTGATTTAATCAAAGAATCAGTTGAAAAATCAGGAGTTTCTTTTGAAGAAATCGATATTGTTTCTTTTTCACAGGGTCCCGGCTTAGGCCCATGTCTTAGAACTGCTGCTACTGCGGCTCGTGCACTTTCATTATCTCTTGAAAAACCACTTGTGGGCGTAAATCATTGTGTGGCACATATTGAGATAGGTCGTGGAACAATTGATAATTGTATTGATCCTGTTCTTTTGTATACTTCTGGTGCAAACACACAAGTAATTGGTTTTTCAGAAGGAAAATATCGTGTTTTTGGTGAAACACTTGATATAGGGATTGGAAACTGTCTTGATAAATTTGGAAGAGAAGTAGGGCTTGAATTTCCATGTGGCCCGAAGATTGAAAAACTTGCATTAAATGGTAAAAAATACCTAGATTTACCTTACACAATAAAAGGAATGGATATAGCCTTTTCAGGGCTTTTAACTGCAGCTGTTCAGTATTTTAAATCTGGTGAAAAACTCGAGGATATATGCTACTCTATTCAGGAGACAACATTTGCAGCGCTTACTGAGGTAACAGAGCGTGCAATGGCACATATAGAAAAAAAAGAGGTTTTACTTGGCGGTGGCGTTGCAAGCAACACAAGACTAAGAGATATGGTTGATACCATGGCAAAAGAGAGAGGTGCTTCTTTTTTTGTTCCGATTAGATCTCTTTGTGTAGATAATGGTGCTATGATTGCTTGGCTTGGTGTTTTAATGCACGAGAGTGGAGTTAGAATGGGTGTTGAGAATAGTTTTATCGATCAACGATTTAGAACAGATATGGTGGATGTGACTTGGCGTGAATAAAAATATTTTGTATAGAGGCGCAGAAGCAGAAATCATATCTTCAAAATACTTGGATTTTGATGTAATTGAAAAAAGAAGGGTTAAGAAAAAATATAGAATACCTGAAATTGATAAAAGACTTATTTCTTCACGCACTAAGGAAGAAGCAAAACTTATTTCTGAATCACGTAAAAGTGGTGTTTCTGTTCCAATAATCTATGATGTTGACCTTACGAAAGGAATTATTAGAATGCAGCATCTCAAAGGAAAACGTGTTAAAGATATTTTAGACAAATTATCTGAAGAAGAACGAAAAAAACTTTGTAAAAAAATTGGTAAAAGTATCGGGCTTCTTCATAAAAATGATATAATTCATGGTGATATTACAACGTCTAATATGATACTTGACGAAGGTCTTGTTTATTTCATTGATTTTGGTCTCGGTGAAAAAACCGCTGAAATAGAACCAAAAGGGGTAGACCTCCATGTTTTGATGGAGGCAATAGAGGCGACACATTCTAAATATTCAAATTGTTTTGATTATGTGCTTGAGGGCTATACACAGATTATGAAGGATGATGCAAAACTTGTTGCCAAAAAAATAAAAGATATAGTAAAAAGAGGAAGGTATAGATGAAAGAAATTTATTTTATCACTGGAAACAAAGGAAAAGTTGCGGAAGCCAAACAAAAGTTTTCAGAAATAGGAATAAATGTTATTCAAAAAAACTTAGGCTATCCAGAAATTCAAACAGAAACACTAGAAAATGTAGCATCTTTTGGTGTCAAGCATGTTTTAAAAGAATTAAATAAACCTTTCATCCTTGAAGATGCAGGGCTTTTCATAGACTCTTTAGATGGTTTTCCAGGTGTTTATTCTGCATATGTTTTTCACACTATTGGATGCAAAGGGATACTAAAATTGATGCAAAATATAAATGGTGAAAAACGTAGTGCTACATTCAAATCTGTTTATGCATATGGTGAGCCTGGAAAAAAACCAATGTTGTTTTTAGGCGAATGCAACGGCAGTATTTCTTTAGAAGAAAAAGGCATTAATGGTTTTGGTTATGATCCTATATTTATTCCAAAAAATTGTGATAAAACGTTTGCTGAGATGAGCATTGATGAAAAGAATAAGTTATCACATAGGGGTAAATCATTGGATAAATTGCTTGATTTTTTTAAAAATTTGTAAATAGAAAATTTAAAAGTATATAATTGTGATACATGTTACTAGGGTTGTAACCTATGATAAAGCCAAAACAAGTAAATTATGCTAAACTTGAAAAAAACATTAAGAAAAAATATTCTAAATTAACAAAAATACTTTTTGTTATAGGTATGATTGTTGTTTTATGGGCAGCAATTGTTTTTTCAGGAATACTTTTTTGGAATTATGCATATGATTGGGCCCTGTTGGACCTTGATATGTGGCTTTTAATTGACAGCATTATAATATCTATTTTGATAATAACTCAGCTCGCACTTTACTTTAGGTACAGCAATATTAAAGAAAAAAGAATTAAAATCGAAAAACCAAAACCTGAGTTTATAAATGGTAAAAAGGTAAGTATCTTTACTTATCCTCCGGGTGTTGAAGGTGGTGTTTTTAGTAAAACATATGTGGAACTTGATGATCATAACGTTCTTCGTCTCAGGGCGTTAATGGTTCATCCTGGTGAACTCTGGACGAATGTGGAAGATCAAAAAGATAGAGAAATTTAAATTATTTTTTAAGAAGCCCCATCTCTGTTAATTTTTCAGGAAGATATGTATCTGTAACATAGTCTAGACCATATTTTGCAAGGGCCTGCTGTTCTGATTTTTTCCCGAGTTTGAGTTGGAGTTTGATTTCCCCTTTCCAAAAACTATCATTAAAACGAGGGTCTGTAAGCTCGCTTTTCAAGGCATGTATGTCTTCTTTTGTAAGATCATCTGTTGGTAAGTCATAGTTTTGTATATCTGAAGGAGTAACACCCAAATACTGAGCAGAAGGAGTTGCAAGATACTCTGATATATGTGCAGTTTTAATAGCGCCATAAGCAACACTTCCATAAATTCTATAACTCCAAGGATCACAATCAGTAAAGACTAAAACAGGTAGTTTTTTCTCGGAACTCAGACGCTGAATGAACCTTCTGGTTGAGCGAGCAGGTTGGCCTTTAAGGTGTACTAAAACTGCTCTAGTTGATTGGTCAAAACCGTTTTCAACTAACCTGTCAAACATACCACCTGTCTCTATTGCTATTACAAAATCAGCATCACAATCTTTAAGGGTGATTTTTTCAGGCTCGACATTATAAGGTATGCTGTATCCTGAGTCTCCAACATCTTCCTGGCAGTGTATATTCTTTTTCTTTTTGTTTCTGGTCATCTCTTCAATTGTAAGATTTCCAATTACTCTTGCACCGTCTTCCTCAGGTCTTAATTTGAAATCCTCTCTCATGCATTTTGTCATAACTTCTAAGTCTTCAGCTAGAAGATTAGATTCATTTTGAGCATGGAATTTTGCCATATCCCATCCTTCAGAAATATAATACATTTCTCTTAAGGTGGATGATTTCTGGGTTTTGATCATTGATTTTATGAACTCTACCATATACATTGTTCTAAGAAGCATATATGCTCCTTTCAATGATTTAGCAGAACGCTCTGATCTGTTTTTTCCATACTTCCAAACGTTTAGTTTTTCATCAAAATCTATGTTAGATTTGGTCCTTGTTGGAAGTTCAATATTTGGTATCTGATGTTTTTCAAAATCTTCGTATACTTTTGATGCTATACCATCGATTTTTCTGATAACATCAGTATAATCCTTTTTCATTTTTCTAAATCCCTCCTTCCCATTTATCAGCACCTATCACATAAGTAGGATTGATTTTTTCAGTATACAGATCATTTTCATCGAAATCTCCTTCTTTTAAACCAGCTAATTCAAAAGTTATATCTACTTTGTTTGCGGGTTCAATTGCAGGCAAATTCCATTTGATATAGTTATCAGTAATTTTATCTGGTTTAGGCTCAACATTTCCTACTACTGCTTCTTTTGGTATAATTGTGTATAGATTAAATTTTTGAGGTTTTCCTTTATAATTTACCACCATTATTTTGCTTTTAGTAATTATTCCAAACCGCGGGTCTTCTCCTTCTTGCGAGTTGTCGGTTAATTTTGTTTGAACTACTCCTTTTCTTTTTATTTTTTCGTACTCTACTAAGTCTTCAATCCATACAACATCCATGATTTTTGTGATGATTTGATCTAGCTTCGGTATGGGTTTGTCAAGCATTTCTGATGATTTTTTTGCGATTTCAGGTAGAATCTTTGTTATTAAATCGAACTTTTCACGTGTTTTCTTTCTTTTCTGTTTTTTATTTATATGTTTTTTAACTCTACGAGCGCATTCTCTAAAGGCTAATTGTACTTCTTTTTTAATTTCTTCTACATCTGCAATTGCTTCTTTGCTTTCAGATGTAAAGGGTATCTGGGTAGATGCAACATGAACAAGTAATATTGCAGGACCTGAAGGTATTCCTTTTCCTCCTTTTTGATCGAGGCCATATCTGCGCCAGTCTATAGAAGAAATTGCCTTTGTTGTAATGCATCCTCCTTGTTGATATAAAAGTGGTACTCTGTTTGCAAAACGCATAATTCGTACTGTTTCTTCTTTTGGAAGGTTTCCTCCATATACAAGCCCTACTTCTATTTTAAATGGATTTCCGGAGTAAACTGATGCAGGTCTTGATGAAGTAAAAATAAACTCAGGTGAAATCTCGCTTGTTTCTTTTCTAAGGCTTCTTTTTATAAGCATTTCCCCAATTGGTGACAAGCAATCGGTTGAAGGGGCCATAACTTTTGTTTTTTTGAATGCTTTATGCAGACTGAGAAATTGTTCTCTTGACATTTTATCGGGTTTTAAATCAGCTTCTAAGCCTGCTTTTGCAATAGCATCTTTTGTAGCTCTATCGCCCATGCTGCTGAATTCAGTTTTTAAAAAACTTGTAAGTTTACGTGCCTTAGTATATTTGGCCATTTTTATTAATGTGCCTAGCTCTGCTCCATGAGGATGTGGTTTAATTGACTTTGCCTCGGGAGGTATTTCTTCTGCGGTTCGTTCAAATACATGTTCACTTCCGTCTGGTTCTTTAAAAATAATTTTTGCGTGAGGATTTACAATAGAAGTGCTCTGCAGGTAGTCGTATACAAATCTTCGCCCGCGTTTATAATCTGCAATTATCTTTGACTCAACTCGCGTTCCATGAGGTTTTTCCCAATGAGTTGTGTCATACTTTATCACTTCTCCAAGGTTTTTGTTTGTGTTAATTGCAAGCTCTACAACGTTTGCAGGTAACTCTTCGCTAGTTTTAGATATAACAACTGTATGTCTTCCTGTGCTAAGCTGACTGTATAATACTACAGCAGATATCCCAATTCCTTGCTGTCCTCGGCTTTGTCTGATATCATGAAATCGAGATCCATAAAGTAGCCGTGCGAATATGTGTTTTATCTGTTTTTTAACAATTCCAGGACCGTTATCTTCTATTATCAAAGTAATCTCTTCATCTTCTCCGCCGTTTTTAAGTTCTACATAAATTTCAGGTAATATATTTGCTTCTTCACAAGCATCTAAAGCATTATCCACTGCTTCTTTTACACTTGTTACTAGAGCGCGTGTTGGATTTCCAAATCCGAGAATATGTTTGTTTTTTTCAAAAAATTCTGCAACAGATATTTTTTTCTGTTTTTTTGCAAGATCATTTGCTGTTATTTTAGCCAAAATTGTTTCCCTCCTATAAATGGGACAATTACGCACCCAAAAAGCGTAATACAAATGTTAATTATAAAATTATTCATTAAAAAGAGTAGATTGCTTTCATATATTGCTTAAAAATGAGTAAATCTAATTGTATTCTCCTATTATAAACCCAAAAGAGTAATTCCTACCGATCTTGTTTTCTGTTTTTCTTTTTTGTTTGAATTCTTCTTTTGTTTTTTTAATATCTGTTCTTTTATTCATTTTAAACACTTACAATCTTGTTTCTCTGTTAATTTGTTCTTATAAAAGTTTCCTGTTGTTTTATCAAAATGTAAAATTATAGTATTTTGATATAATCATTTTTTTTAATGTTATTTTCTTTGCAAAATCCCATATTTACTTCTATTACATGTTTGCATAACCCATGGCTTGAATGCATTTTATAAACTAGTCCTTTTTCAACTGGTGCTTCATGGATTTTTATTATCCTATTTTTTCTGTTTACAAATATTATATCTAAAGGGATTTTTACGTTTTTCATCCAGAAAAAGCGGTACCAAGGTAGTATAAAAGAAAAAAGCATTCCTTTATTTTTCTCTAATTTCTCTCTATTCATTAAACCATTTGTTTTTTCAACTATTGTTTTTGCAACTTCACAAGTAATCTCAATATTTTTTTTATCTTTTTCAAATATGACTTTTTTCTTTTCCATTACGTTCTTCCTTTTTTAACGAAATCATTTTTTGTGTTTAAAAGGTTACTTTTTAAAAAAGCATAGTTTATAACACAAAAATTGTTTTACAAATAAATAGCTTAACAGGTATTTATGTATAAAAAAAGTCTTTATTTGGCCGTATTAACTCTTATTCTGAGTTCATTTGCAGTTATGTTAAATCCTTTAACTTTGGCTTATTCTGATGGTTCTGTAACTATTTTGGTTGTGGATAACACTAATGACTCATTAGGCTATATGAATATATCTGATGCTATACTTGATGCAAATACAAGTGATATAATCTATGTAAACCCCGGAATATATCGCGAAAGTATAGTAATTGATAAATCGATATCTGTTATTAGTAATGATACAAATTCGACAATTATTAACTCTCTGGGTGGTGTTTATTCTGTTTTATTAAAATCATCTAATGCTACTTTTTCTGGTTTTACAGTTAAAAACTCAACAATAGGAATATACTTGAGTGGCTCAAATAATACAATCTTAGATAATATTATAATCAACAACACAAATGGCATATATTTTGAAAACTCCTCCAGATATAATGTTTTGTCAAATAACAATATAACAAACAATGATGATGCTATAATTCTTTATAACTCATCTTATAATACAATCTCTAATAATTCAATATTTAACAATTCTTTTTTTGGTATGAAATTTTGGGATCTTTCAGCTAATAATTTAATAGAGAATAACAAAATTGAGGAATGTATGAGAGGTCTTTTTTTAGCAAGATGGTCAAATTTTAACATGATTTTCAACAATACTTTTTCACCTGGTTTGTCTGAAGGCTCAGGACTTCTGATAGAGGATTCCTATTATAATGATGTTCAAGGAAATCTTCTTTTGGGTTGTAAATATGGTTTATCTCTGACAAATACACATAATAATACTATTAAAAACAATACATTCGAAATTAATGATTTTGGAATTTATAAAAAAAACGCAGATGAAGAAAATTTATCCGAGTATAACTTTTTTTATGATAATGGTGAGGACGTAAAGACTTTTTCAAATCCTCCAAGCATAAAATTACCTCGTTTTGAAATAACAATGGTTATTTTGATATCTTTTATTTTGCTGTTTGTATTTTTGTTTTTCCCTAAAAAGAAAAAATAATTTATTTTGATACAAATGTTGCATTTTATTATAATTTTTATTAATATGTTTCAGAAAATTGCATTTTAAGTTTATAATGGTAAAAAGTTATTTATAGTAAGAAACATAGATAGATATATAGCAATAATAAGGGGGAAAAAATGCAAAAAAACAAAAAGTCTGATATTTTTTTAAAAAATGAGGATATCGGTCTAATAATGTGGAAACTTGAATCAATTGAAAAATTTTATCCATGTTATAATTCTATGTTAAAGATATAGTAAATTCAGAAATAATATCATTAGTTTTTTACTCTTTATAAATTCCTAGTTCTTCTAATCTTTCTTCTTCTGTTATTTCTTCAGGACAATCCTTTTTCCGCTCTTTTTTATCTTTTTTTATTTTTTTTGGTGGCATATGTCTTTTTCTCCAAGGTTTAAAGTAAAGAGCGGATGAATTAAGCTGTATACATCCGCTCTTTAAAATGTTAAAATGAACTAGCTCTCCTGTCCTTTTTATTATTTTTTGTCTTTTTTCTTTTTGTTTTTTGGACCCATTTTTTACCTCCTTGATGAATACTTTTTTTCATAATCTGTTTGTAAAACAAATTAATAAAAAATTCTCTTCAATTCTTTTGATATTTTTATTAAAAACCTTGTAATCCAGTTAATTTTTATTAAAAAAACCGTTTTTAAGGTATTTCAAGTGGAGAAATAAATTCGCTATCTGCTTCTAAAACTGTAATTATCTCATCATCTTCTAAACCCAGTGGTATAAGTTGAGATCTGATTATTTCCTTTAAATCTTTATATGAGGGTGCAACCATAAAAATTGCTAGTCTATGATCTCCGGATATCTGATAGACTCTCATTACGTTTTTTACTTTTTTAATTTTGTTTGTTATATTATCTAATTCTGAAGATATAGTGGGATTTCCCAAAATAATTGCAAAAAAATTCAAACCAAGAGCTGTTTTGTCTATCAGAGCTGTGTATCCTTGTATTATTCCTAGTTTTTCCATTGCTTTTATTCTATCTCTTATTGTTGTTTCTGATCTTTTTAGTTCAGTTGATATCTCTTTATAAGTCATTCTTGCGTCTTTTTGGAGAAGAAAAAGTATTTTTTTGTTGATGTTGTCTATTTTCACAAAAATAAGTATTTGTATCTATTATAAAAAGAATTGTTTATGAAAAGCAATTTTTGTGTTTTTCATTTTTGATAAATATATTATTTTGCTTTTGAGGTAGTTTTGTTGTATGATTTTCTATTTATTTGGGATTGAAGCTTGTTAATTGCTTTGTTTTTATCTGTTCCAAGTCCTATGAACTCGGGGTTTAAATCGCCTGACTTTATCTGATCAAGCCATTTTTCTAACACTCTTTTTTCATACATAGTATCTCAATTTTTTTAAAAAATCAATATTTATCATCTTCATCATCGTAATGTTTTGTTGTTATCTCTTCTTCTTCCTCTTCATCTATATATTTTTGTTTATTTTTTCTTGGTCCCATATTATATCCACCTATTTTTTAAAGTAGAAAAAGCAAATTTAATAATCTTTAGTTTGACTTCCGCGGAAAAAATGCTAAAAATTATGCTTTATAACGGTTTTTCCTAATGATTTTTAATAACTCAAAGGCAAATAAGTATATTATTGCTGCAAGAGCCACAAATCCCCAATCTGTAATTTGTAACCCTCCGAATACAAAGAAATTACTGATGAACGGAGCATATATAGCAATGAATACTAATGCCATAGATCCTAATATTGAGCCTATTAAAATCTTATTTGAAAATATGTTTTTGTTAAAAATTGTGGTTCTATCATGTCTCCATTGCAGAATATTTACGTATTGGCAGAAAACAATCGTGGCATAAGCAAGAGCACTTACCTGTAAATATTCTACAGGCAAAGTGCTAATGTTTTCAGTAATATTTTTAGTTAAAACTGCTTCTGCACCTTCTCTTTGTATAAAGAATAAAAAGTTTGAAAACGCAAGAACAGCGATTAATATGCCTAAAGAGATAAATTCCATTGAGACGTGTCTGTTTACAATATGTTTCTTTGGAT
>CAZQXW010000012.1:0-47572 GCA_964597365.1 uncultured Thermoplasmatales archaeon
CAGAATTTCCAATATTTTTAGACCCAAAAACAGCCTCATTTGTAGACGTAGGAATTCACGCAAAAATACGACAATATCTATCTGATTCAACAATTGAAAAACATCTTAGATATGCACGATTCATGGAAAACCATCCATGTCCAGTAGATTTTCGAAATCTAACACCTGAAAGCTTCATAAAACATATCGACTATAGACTGGAAATAGAAGATCCACCAGCAACTCCAAATGCACTGAAGCATGAGAAAAAAGCAATCCTTATGTTTCTTAGAGCTTACAACCAATACACAGATCAATGGAAAAAACTAGTAAGAACACCGCCTGTAACAGATAATGCCGAAAACATCGAAGTTCCATTTCCAACAGTTGTAAACGAACTATACCATGCAAAATACAGCAAAAACAAATACGAAAACAGACTAATGCAAAGCATAGTCTTTCTAGGATTCAACTTCGGAATGAGACCACCAAGTGAAATATGCAATCTAAATCTAGAAGATATAATACTAAACAAAGACGGAACCGGATACATAAGAATACACGAAGACAAAAAACGAGGAAAACACAGAATAATAATACCATTCAACAAAACAGTTCTCTCATCTCCGGTATTCAAAACACCAAAAAACTACAGTAAAAACTGGAGACCAAAAGTTGCAAATGACAAATCAGGAAATGCTCTATTTCTAAAACCAGATGGAACTAGAATCACAGGAAAATACATAAGAGATCATATAACACCAAAAGGAAAACAGATAGCAGGATCTTATTTTCACTTATACACAATGAGACACACATGTGCAACATACTTATATGAATACACAAAGGAACTAGAAATTGTTAGACGAAGATTAGGTCACAAAAAACCATCGACCACTATCAAATACATCCACATCGCAGACAGCATAAAGAGGCAAGTAGGAAAACGCAATCTATTCAACCAGGCCATTAGATCAATTCCACAGAGGGGAAAGCCTGAGGTGATAGATTGTTTGACAAAAAAGGTGCAATATAACACTTCCACTCCTGAAAAATTCAGTGGGCCCGGCCGGATTTGAACCGACGACCATCTGGTTATGAGCCAGACGCTCCACCAGTCTAAGCTACGAGCCCTTAAAATCTAACTTGCGGTAATAGCATTTATAGTACTTAAAATTTAGAGTTAAATTATACTATAATTTACTAAATCTAATTAAAAATAGAAATGATATTTCTTAAGCTTATATTGAGCATTCTTTTTTTATTCATTTATTAAAGATTTCCAAAATGCATTAAGTTCCTTGTTAAGCTCTGCTTTCCAAAGAACAAATCTTAAATCTTCCTCTTTATTTTGATTTTTCATATGCTCAGGCCTATCAATTTTTTTCATCCCTCTCAACCTTCCCTTCTTCAAACATGTTAATATTTGTCACTATGATGTATTTATACTTATCTTGGTAAAAAGTCAAAATGAAAACTAACCGGGAAAAAATTAATTAATAATTCCTTGTTAAAGTATAACTGCGTCATGGTGGAGCTATCGATTCTTTCAAAATATCCGTTTCTTTCTGATTCCAAAAGATATGTTAAAGAACATAAACTTTCAGTAATGGATATACTAGATGATCCGCTTTATGAACGAGCACGGGCTATAGGCGTTGAAAGGCTCGATAATGCTTTTAAAAATAGAGACGTGGGAAATAGGAGTCTTGTATCTGATTCAGATTGTATAATGGAGCTTTTATCATATCCTATCTCTAGAATGATTGCGGTATGTATTGGTGATACTTATTTTAAGAGAAGATATGCACTAGGCGAGGCAGTTCATGCATATAAAAATCTTTTAGATGAAAAAACAGATTTTTTACTAAAAATTGCTGAAGAATTCAAATTGAGAGTAAACTTTGATGAAGAACAAAACAAATTGAAAATATTCTTTGTAGACTACTTGCGAAATGCTCCTACTAGATACAAAGAATGGAAAATGATAAACCGCTCGATGGAAAAAGGATTTGTTGAAATAAACCATAAAGACCTTGCAAGACTTCTTCAGGAAGCTTTGAGGGAGAGAATAAATAAAGAGCTTGATGAAAGAGACTGCAGTAAAATTGTTTCAAAGATCTTTTCAGATGATGTAAAAAGAATACAAAACCTAGTGTCTATGCATCGTAAAAAAATCGAAGCAGCACCGGTTGGAAGAGTTGATATTAAAAAACTACCGCCTTGCATGAAGGATATACTTGCCGCAATTCAAGCAGGTGAAAACGTTCCGCATATGGGGAGATTTGCACTTGTTTCTTTTCTAAACTCTTTAAAACTTAAGACAAATGATATATTAAAACTATTTAGCACTGCACCAGATTTTGAAGAGGAAAAATCAAGATATCAAGTAGAACATATAACCGGCGGTATTTCGTCAACTTCATATAAAGCACCAAGCTGTGAAAAAATGCGTACATATGGTATATGCCCAGTCGATAAAATCGATGATTTATGTAAAAAGAAAAGACATCCGCTAAGCTATTATCATACAAAATGGAGACAGGAGAAAAACAAGAAATGAAGAAATTTGTAACTTTTGAAGGAATAGATGGTTCAGGTAAATCAACAGTTTCAAAAAAGGTCTTAAAGAAACTTAAAAACGATGGATACGATGTTGTATCAACTTTTGAGCCAACAAACAGTTGGATTGGAAAGATTGTTCAAAAAAACATAGAAACCAAGTCCGATCCCTTTGTAACAGCTTTTACATTTATTGCAGATAGAATCGATCATTGTAAAAAAATACAGGAATGGCTTGACTCAGATAAAATTGTTATTTGTGACAGATACTCTGAGTCTACATATGCATACCAGGCAGCACAGATGCAAGGAATAATAAATTCGCCTTTAAAATGGCTTAAAGAACTTTCAGTTGATAGAATAATTACTCCTGATAGAACGTTTTTATTTGTAATTGAGCCAAAAGATTCTCTTGCAAGAATTCAACACAGGGATAACCTTATTCCTTTTGAAAAAATAGATTTTTTAGAAAAAGTCCATAAAAACTATCTAGAGGTTTGCAAAGGTCCTCGTTTTAAACATCTTAATGCGACAAAGACAATTGATGAATTAGTAAAAATCTGCTATAAAGATATAACCAGTAAATAAATCTTAATAAAATTTTACAAAATATTTTATATTAGTAAGCATATTTTAATTATAGGAAAGATTTGTGCTGGTAGGCTGCTTTTGGAGTGTATCCCATTCCCTCTTAGCTTCCCCAGCACTCCTTTCCATAAGCTTTATTTTGCTAATTCTTCGAGCTCTTTAGGATTGTCGATAATAAAATCCGGGTCTAATTCTTCCAACTGCTCTTTTTTGTGCCATCCCCATGAAACTGCAACTGTTTTGACACCTGCTTTTTTCCCCTCGATTATATCTCCCTTTGTATCGCCGATATAAAAATAATTTTCATTTGGATATTTGTCTTTTATCTTGTTTATTTTTTCAATTTTACTTGGTGCCTTATCAGAACCATATATATCATCAAAAAAGCTTAAGTTTCTAGATTTTAAAAAATTGTTTACCACATTCGTCTCATTAGAAGTGACTATTACAAGCCTGTTTTCTTTTGAAAGTTTTTCAAGTGTTTCAGAAATTCCTTCAAAAACCTTTATTTTATCTTGATTTTCTGTTAGAGCATCTCTCATAAAATAAACAATTTTTAAGATTTGAGCCTTAGTCATACCCATTGCAAACATGCTTTCATACATATTGTTTTCAAAAAGCTTTAAAAAATCTTTTTCTGTAGCAATACTTTCAAAACCTTGCTTGTTGCAGGCTTTGATAAAATTATTCATAAATATATCAAAAGAGTCGACTAATACTCCATCGTAATCAAAGATTAACACACTGCTCATATGAGAAGGCGGAAAATAAAAGATATTAATAAAATTTGCCACGATATTATTTATAACCGTGACTTTTAAAACAAATTGGACACAATGACACTAGTTTTCCATCAATATTTCTTCTATGGTTGTCATTTATTATTTCTTGTGTATTGCATAGTTTACAAACATCATGTTCATTCATATATTAACACCACTTAACTTTGAAAAATATACTCTCTTAAATAGATTAGTAAAATATTCTATATAGAGATATATAGAATAGTAAATTTGTATTATAGGGGTCTTAATGTTCCTGCAAAAACCTGCCAAGCAAGAGCTGATTTTGCAACCAAACTAAGTATAATGTACACTTTTTCTCCATATAAGTAATCTGCCCATTTTCCAACCTTTTTATACTGAAGAATCATATTTATTGCAAACAAGTTGAAAAATATTGCAATTGATACAAATATGTAAACTACAAAATCGGGGACAGACTCTGCAGTAACAAGTGGTATAAATATTACAATCCATGGAACAAAACCTGCAATACAGCCTATGTTATAAGAAAGCCAACTTGTTTTCTCTGTTTTCTGATTATGTACTTCCATCATAAGACCCATAAGATTCATAACAGCTGTCAGAGTAAATAACGCAATAAGGGTTCCAAAATCATAAATTGTCACAAGCATTGCTATTACAAATATCATAAGTGATGCACTAATAGAATACTCATACCAGCGAGCAGGGTTAATATGTTTCTTAAGATTTTTTACATACCAGTCATATAGTACAGTTGCTAGAAGGAAATGAGCCGTTGCAGAAATAAACAAAAACAATGCAACCAAAGGCCCTATTTGTATCTCAAATAGAGTTTCTGAAGAAGGGGAAATTGAAATTTCTTGAGTAATTTCGTTTAATGCTGCAACTGGTGTTGTATATGTTACAGGAAGCTTAAAATTATTGCTTAAAAGAAGCATCAGACTTCCTTGAATAAGATGCAATATTGCCATAACTCCATTAAAAACTCTTAATCTTCTGAAGCATTTATCTCCTATAGAAGTGAAACAACCTACTTTATCTGATTTTGAAAATGTAAATTTACCATATGTGTTACATTTTGGACACGTTACATAAACTTGCTTTCCAACTTTTCCCTTAATAAAAAATTGGTGTTTACAATTAGGGCACATAATCTTTTTTTCAACCACTTTATAACCACCTTACAAGAACCAAAGTAATAAAATAAATCTCTTATCTCTACTTAAAACTATTTAAAATAGGTTATGCTCCTGCCGGGATTCGAACCCGGGTCTAAGCCTCGAGAGGGCTTGATGATTGGCCGGACTACACTACAGGAGCAAAATATGTTTTATCCACCAGAGGATACTTGTAATATAATTATCTCTTGTCCATCTGTTAGCTCTTCATCGATTGGAATTGGTTTATCACCATGCATTGCAATAACTGTATCTGGTTTTAGATTGATTTTTTTAAGAAGATCTTCTACTTTTGAGTCTTGTTCTAAGTTTACTTTCTTAGTTTCGTTGTTTCTTGAAAGCTTTACTGTTATGTCCACTTGAATCGATACCCATATATAAAACTCTTTGATTAAGCTTTTGAAAGACGTATCTGTTTTGCTGGGGTAGCCAAGCCCGGCCCACGGCGGTGGTCTCGAAAACCACTGGTGCTCGCACCTCAGGAGTTCAAATCTCCTCCCCAGCGCTATTTTTTTCAAAAGCTTTTTATTTAAATATCCTATTTATTTTTGCTAGGCAGGAAAGTGTTATATAGTTAACACCTGTTAACAATCTGCCATACTCGAAATTTTTGTGGGGGTAAAAAATGAAGGAGAAAAATAATAGTATAATTTTTAGAAGCAAGATAATTGTGATAGCCATAATAATGGTTATAACCTCGATTTCTACAATCGCGGTATCACGATCAAGATTGGAAGTCGAAGATGTTCTAACTTACAGCTTTGAATTTGCTGAGCCCGATTTAAATCAAGTGGAAGTAATTGGACAAACGTTTACTGCAGTAAGTATGCCGGGTACATATTCTTCTGGATTGGAAGTTGGAAACCCTAATGTACAGATAAAACCAATCAAACTTTTGATACCTGCGGGAAAAGAAATAAAGGATATCTCTGTAACATATACGGATATAACCAGAATTGATACGAGGCGCCTTGGCATAAATCTTTTACAAAGACCTATAGCACCTTATCAAAAACCTGTGCGAATCGGTGAAAAACCAACGTTGGTTCTAGAAAAAAACCAAGCAACATACACTTCAAAAGAAAATTATCCTGGTGTTATTTTTGAAAATGTCGGGTTAGATTATTGCAAAGGATACTCAATTTTATCATTAAATCTTTATCCAATTCAATATAATCCTGGTGCAGGTTTATTAACCTACTATTCAGATATGATTGTAAATATAAAACTAACAGATGCTGATTATTCAAACGAACTTTTTAGAGGAAACACTGAAGATGAAGCATGGGTGCAAAACCTAGTTAGCAACCCAGATTTAACTCAAACTTATTCAAGTTCAGGATTTGGAGAAACACTTTATGACGGGGGTCTTTGTGATCCTTCAGACAATGGTGGTCTTGGATATGATTATGTAATTATCTGTCGTGAGGCCTTATCTGATTTAACTGGTGAGCAGTATACCTGGAATGATTTTATCGCTAGAAAACAGACAGATGGACTTGAGACAACAATTGTAACAGTTGAAGATATTCTTGCAACAGCTGATTATGAAAATGCAGATCCTTTGTTTAATGATGAGCCTGCTCGGATAAGGGAATTTTGTAAAGATGCTTATCAAGACTGGGGAACAGAATATATCCTTATTGCAGGTGATCAAGAAGGAACAAATAGAGTAGAAAGAAGACTTATGGCTTATGAGGACGAATCAGATGTTGAATCAGATATCTACTTCACACATCTTGATAACACATTTAATGAAGATGGTGATAATCTATGGGGCGAGCGAGGTGATGGAGGATTTGATTTATATTCAGAGCTTTATAGCGGATCTTTGCCTTGTGATGATCCTGTTGATCTTTCGAATTGGATGAAAAAAAGCTTTTTTTATGCAGATGCACTTGATATAGATTATCTTGAAAATGCTGCTTTTTATGGTGGAGACACTGGCTGGAGTTGTCAGGGTGATGATTTCATTGACTATAGCGCAATAAAAGGAACAGATAATTGGCTTGGACCAGACCCAGATAATGATGGGCCATATCCAAGTTGGGTAGGATTTCAATATGGTTTTGAGACATGGAATGCAAACAATCCTGGCCTCGAGTATAATCTATCTGTAAAATGGACTGCAGAACCACCAAATACTGGCGGATGGATGGGTGGATCTGAAACTGCTGCAATTGAAGGTCTTAGAAACGCAATTAATGATGATAAGGTTACACTACTCAGCGCTATTGCTCATGCAAATTCAGGAATGTCAATGGATGTACATGACTATGACTGGGAATCAGAATATCATAATACAAAACCATTTTTCTTACATGATTATGGATGCCATTGTGGAGATATGGATGCAGAAGATGATGGTGTACTTCATTCAATGTTATTTCATAGTGACACTGAACTAGCATTTGCAACAGTCTACAACACAGGATATGGATGGGGGAATCTTGGCTCTACAAACTCAAGCAGTGCTTTACAGCAAAAAAGTTTCTGGGATTATCTATTTGATGTAACAAACAACTCAGGTGGTACTATGAACTGGCAACTTGGAAAAGCTCAAGAATGGGCAAGAGACTTTATGGCTCCAACTATAAACTGGGATCCAAGTTATGGAACATGGCGTGGCATAATAGAAAGCTGTCTTTTATTTGGTGATCCGGCACAACTCATAAAACCACCTATGTCAGCAGATCACAATGTTGGAGTACAAGAAGTTAATGTAGACAGCCATGTTACACCTGATGTGCAAACAACAGTTGGCACCACTATTGTAAATAATGGTAACAATGATGAAAACAACATTGTTGTGAGCTTTAGAGTAGATGGCATAGAACAAGACAGTCAAACGATACCTTCTATGGCTAGCCAATCAACAGAATATGTAAGTTTTGATTGGACGCCAACACTTGGTTCGTATTTGGTAACAATCAATGCAACAATTACAGGTGTGCAGGAAGAATTTTATTTTGATAATGAAAAAAGTAAAATTGTCATTGCAGGGCCTGATGTTGCAGTAACAAATCTAAATACCCCTACATATGCAGGTCTTGGAGTTGCAACACCCATAACTGCAGATATTGAAAATTTCGGAGCAACATCTGAATCAATAACAGTAAATCTGCTTGTTGATGGAAATATTGATGATGTCCAAACAGTGTCATTAAATTCTGGAGAAACTCAAGGAGTATCCTTCAACTGGATTCCAGCATATGAAGGAACGTATCCTGTAGGTATTTCTGTTGAGGTCGCAGGATATGAGCCATATACAGAGAACAATGAGCAAACGAATGATGTTACTGTGTTTGTTTCAAAAGGACATGTTTTGCTTGTCGATGATGACGAGGGGGATGCATATGAGACGTATTATACAGATGCACTTCTTGCAAGTAGTTATTTATATGATTATTGGAATAGAGATAACAGCGGAAGCCCAACAGAATCCGAGATGAATGTATATGATGCAGTTGTATGGTTCACAGGTGATGATTATACAAGCACCCTTCTATCTGAAGATAGAACAAACCTAGAAAATTATTTAGATGCTGGCGGACGACTGTTTATTTCAGGTCAAGATATTGGCTATGATATTAGAAATGATGGTAATTTCTACTCTGATTATTTACATGCAGAATACAATGTTGATGATACAAACATATTCACTCTTGATGGAACACCGGGTGATCCAATTGGTGATGGACTAATAATCGATATTTCATCAGGTGATGGTGCAAATAATCAGAACTATCCTGAGGGAATAAGCCCAATTAGCCCTGCTGATGCAGTATTTACCTATGAATCATCTACTCATGATGGAGGAATAAAAACAGATGCTGGAACTTATAAAAATGTATACTTTGGATTTGGTTTTGAAGCAATAAGCAATCAAAATGACAGGACAGTTGTAATGGATAGAGTTCTTTCTTGGCTGGTGGGTACAACAACGAGTCCAATTTTATCCTATGCTCCAAGCTCATATGACTTTGGTGGTATGGATGAAGGAACAACAAATACAACTAACTTTGATATATGGAATAGTGGAAGTGGAACCTTAAACTATACATTGTCTACAACTGAATCATGGATTGATGTACTTCCTATCTCCGGATCAAGTGATGGGGAAACTGATACAGTACAAGTGACTATTGATACAACGGGGCTTACGATTGGACCACATACTGGTCAAGTAAATATTTCTTCAAATGGGGGAAGTGGAACATTTATTGTATATCTGACTATAAATAACCAGGGAACTGAGATATTAGATATTGAACAAAGTGTAAATGACAGAGGTTTTCCAATAAGACATGCTATAGATGGCTCATGGGGAGGAGCACAAAGTTTCAAACCAACAGTGAGTACAATTACAAGAGCAGAAGTTTATCTTAGAATGTTTGGAACGCCAACTTTTGATTTAATGGTAGAAATACATCAGGACTCGATTGATGGACCTCTTGTAGATACATTAACCTATACGCCTGCTGAAGTTCCAGCTACTTGGAGTTGGTTTGAACTAGACTTTACAGATGTATCAGTAACACCGGGTACAACATATTTCATAAAAATACCACCACCATCAACAAATCCTGGAAACAGCTTTGGATACGAATGGGGTTATGCATTTGGTAATCAATACGATGATGGAGCTTTTTGGTTTACAAGAGACGGTGGGGGCCTATGGAGGGATCTACCGGATACATATGAATTTACCTTCAAAACATATGGTATTGAGTAGAGTCTACTGTCTTTAACAATAAGCCAAGAATATCAATAAAATAATGATAAACCAGGATAATCGGTTTATCAGTTATTAGATATGCTTGATGAAGGCTTTGAAAAGGTATTCCACCTTGGGGTTGGACTAAAATCAATCTCCTTTCTTTTGATATATACTTGTATAATAAGACTTATATAGTATTTGTCTTATAATTATAACAAAAGGTGTATATCAATGAAAAAGAAAATAATCGCTATCCTGACTATGTTTTTACTATTGTCCGTAGTATCTTCTGTAGCAGTAGGTGCAGAAGAAAACGATACTGAAAACTCATTTTTAAAATTAAAAAGTGATATTGATATAAGCTGGAATTCAACAGAAACTAGTGAACCAATTATGCCACTAAGTGGTGAAAAAACTTTCGAACTAGATGTAAAATATAAAACAGAATATTCTTACGAAATAACCACCATATTTGCTAATTTAATGAATAACAGACAAATAGATGTCTCACTTGAAATAATAGAAAGTCCTGAATGGTGCCAAGCAACACTTGATAAAACTACACTTTCGACAATGGTTTCTACAGAACAAATTAATCTTTCTGCAAATCTTACTGTAAGTGTAAAAGAAAATGCAATTGCATACAACTCAGGAACAATAAAAATAAATGCATCAGTTGCACCTCAAATGGGTCTTTTAGGAATTTTAACTCTTATAGATGGTTTCAATGAAACATATGAACTAACAATTACACCAGATTTTCTCGCAGATATATCAACACAAATAGATGATACAAACTACACACAGACTGGATTAATAGAATTACCGCCGTACAATGAAACTACCATACCAATAACTATATTAAATCTAGGAAACGCAAAAACAAAAGTGCTTGCAGAAATAGTAGAAATGCCAGAAAATTGGACTGTAGACATTGACCCATATGCTGTGCTAGAGCTTGACAACTCCAGCCAAATTTACTTGACTGTTGAATCAGATCATAATTTTGATAACGAAACAATAACTGTTCAACTTACTCCTGTTAGATATGACAACGCAGATGATAGTGGCGATAGTACTAATCTTACAATAAAATTACATAACGATGGAAGCTACGTAGAGCCTTCAGACGAAACATTTGAAATAGATACAGCAACTCTAGCCATAATACTCCTATTGATAATAATCGTTATAATAGTAATATTAATATTTATCAAAAGAAAATAAAACATCTTATTTCCTTTTCACATATTTTTTAAACCCTGAATTCTTTTAGCAACTCGTGAAAGAAATAAAAGACGTAGATAAAATATTCAAATTATTAACTGAAGAACTTAAAAAATACAACCCGCCAGTTCTTTCAAAGAAATGGGAAGAAATAAAAAAAACACCTTTTACAACACTTATATCATGTATACTTAGCCTTAGAACAAAAGATGAGGTAACTGAACAAGCGTCAATTAGGCTTTTTACAAAATACAACACACCTAGTACTCTTTCAAAAGTTCCTGTAAAAGAAATAGAAGAACTCATTTATCCCGTGGGTTTTTATCATACAAAAGCAAAAAGAGTAAAAGAAATCTCAAAAACGCTTTTAGAAAAATATGCTGGAGAAGTACCCGAAGATTTCAACGAACTGATGAAACTAAAAGGAGTCGGAAGAAAAACTGCAAACATTGTGATGGTCTTTGGATTCGACAAAAACAATTTCATTCCCGTCGACACACACTGCCACAGAATACCCAACCGTCTTGGCTGGATTAAAACAAAAACTCCAGAGCAAACTGAAGAAGAGCTCAAAAAAATACTTCCAAAAAAACACTGGCATGATTTCAACCATTTGTTCGTACAATTCGGACAAAGCATATGTGTACCCGTGTCACCTTTTTGCAGTAAATGTCCGATAGAAAAATACTGCAAAAAAATTGGCGTAAAAAAACAAAGATAACAATTATATATCTAGTTTTTAATATTTATTTGACTCCTATAATTGTCGGTATTTTTGTTAAAAGAATCGATGATTTTATAAATAGGAATTCACATACTTTTTATAACGGGAAGATGGGATGCAGGATGACACACAAGATGCTTTTTCTAAGGAGAATCTAAGGCCTTTAATAGTTAGATCACTTAGACGAAGTAGCGTAAGAAAAAAAATTGCAGAATACCTTTTTGAGATAAGCCCAAGCGGTAGTTATACCTCTGAAATAGCCTATAATGTAAAAACAACTCCAACTAATGTTTTAGGTGCAATAAGAGGCATGGGCACCCGTTATAAAACCGAAGAATCCTTAATTGGTTTAAACATAGTTGAAAAAATAGAAAGTAGCCATAACGTTAAAATATACAAACTAACTGATTTTGGAAAAGAGCTAATAGAGTCAATTAAAAAACAGTAAAACTCCTTTTTAAATTTCTCTGCCTTTTCTATTTACTTCAAACATGGTTGTAACATATCTTTCTTCAACCTGGACCATATTTCCATCCTCAAACTGTACAACCAACCAGTTGCTTGGATGAGGATATGTATTTACAACAATTGCTTTTTTTTCAGGGATATCTGAATCTACAGGATCTTTTACCAAAACCTCTACCCCTCTTCTAATTCCTCTATCCTTTAGCATATAAAAACTTCCAAACAAACCATTTCTTCAATAATTAAAATTATCTATCGCTTTATAATAATTTTTACAAAAAACAATAAATATAGCCATATTTAAATACAAAATAATACATACATGGGGCTTGAGGGTGGTATGTATTAAATCAAAAGATTTTATTAAACCAATGGTAGTATTTTTGTTAATAGCAACGATATTTTTAACATTTGTAGGAAGTACTTTAGCAAGGGATAACGGCTCAGATCTAAACTTTGTAGGAGAGCCAGAATATGAGCTTGTTAACAAAGTTGCAAGAGGTGGAAAACCAATAGGCTGGTCATACAAAATTAATTTAAAAATACAAAACGCTGGAAATGTAATATCAAGAGATACAATTGTAAACATTACCGATCAAGAAGGAGTCTCATTATCAAAAAATGTGAGAATAGATGCAGGTGAAACTAAAACTATTAGTTTTAACTGGTCAACAATATCAGAGGCGGATCAAACAATAAGCGCATCTTTTTATCCTGCAGATCTTGATGAAAACAAAAACCAATACAATAGTGGATCAACTAATTTTAAAATAATAATTGAAGACGAAGACTCTGTCCCAGCAGCAAGTACGCCCGGATTTGAACTATTGCTCATGTTATTTGCTTTAATTGGATTTACAATATTAAAAAAGAAGAAATAACTTAGATTTCTTCTGCAATAATTTTTACATGGTCTGCTTTGGCGGCATCTTCCCCATCGTAAGATATGCTATTTGCAGGCCCAACTCCTTTTTCAGTCCAACCTTGAGGTAGGTATATATTCTTAGGTCCACCAGTATATAGCAAACTATTATCCTTATCATAGAATTCGGCTGTTATGTTTATGTTTAAATCTCTTTCTACTATATTTTTGAAAAGATATTCAACACTCACGCTTACTATCTTATTGTCTTGCATATTTTTTGTAAAATTAGCGTATGCAAGTTCTACTACTTCCGACTCTAATTCAATATTCTCAAGATTATTTGTGTTTTGTGTAGTCTCTTCTTGGCATCCACTTAAAGCAATAATTGAAAATATAGTAATTATACCAAATATAAATAAACTTTTTTTCATTATTTTTCCCCTCAACTCCACTTTAGAATGTAAACCATTTTGCAATATTTATAATTTTACTAAGATTAGATAACTAAATTTATACAAAGCTTAATAATACTAATATACAATATTAGGTTGGGATGTGAGTATCGTGCCTGATATGCAAAATTCTGAAATAATGGTTTATGTTCTACAGAAATTATTTGACATTTCTAGTAGAAAAACAACACAACAACAAGCACTTTCAACTATGTCTGGCTTAATAAAAAAATTTGAAAACAAATATGGCTTTTTAAGACATATCGAGTTAAAAGACACACGTTTTTCAGAACTTGAAGAGCCAATAAGTATTATGTCTGGTGTAGATACTATAGAATCTGATGAAGTTGGTAAAGCATTATATGATATAATTAGGAATATGAATATGGCTCTTGGCAAAAATGCAGGACATTTTTTTATAAAAGAACTTAGAACTAAAATGGATGAGAATTATATTACAACGATTGAGGATATGGGCCTAGATCTTGGTCTTATGCAATTGGAGTTTGAAGTCAATCAAATGACAAGAAAATTGGATTAGTCCTCTTTTTTACATTGTCCTTTTCTTTCTTCCGTTACGCATTACAGATATGTGTGTATTAACACCCCTTTGTACAGCATTATATGCATAGATATCTGCATATGCACTTGAACATCCACCTGCAAACAAAGTATATAAGCTTTCCAGATATTTGTGTGGTTAGCACTCTAAAAGTTGTTTAATCTGCAACTAATAGGAGGGATGTGAAGAAGATGGGAAAATTCGTAAATATATTGAAAGAAAAAGATGTAGGAAGCATCGGAATAGGCGCGATGATAGTTTTTATCGCTATGGTTCTTGTCGCAGGTATTGCTGCTTCTGTTTTGATTCAAACTAGTGCAAATCTTGAATCTCAAGCAATGGCAACAGGCCAAGAAACCACAGCAGAAGTTGCAAGTGGAATCGCTGTCGTGAATGTTGAAGGGTATAATAGCTCTGGAAGTATAACAAAACTTGCAATAGCTATTAGATCTCGCGCAGGGTCAAAAGACATTGATCTAAGCCAAGCTATAATTGAGATATCTGATTCAAATACTAAGAACTTTTTAGTGTGGAACACTAGTGCTCATAAAGCTCAATCTGCTATTAACGGTGATGTTTTTGGCGATCATTATAGCCCACACGCTACCAACTTTAGTATAATAGTGTTGGAAGATGCTGATGGGTCTTGTGGTTCATCAACTCCAGTTATAAATTCAGGGGATTTAGTTATCCTTGGCGTTGATACAAGCCAATGCTTTGGTGGTCTCAGTCCAAGAGATGATGTCTGGGGACTTGTAATGCCTGAAGAAGGGTCACCTGGTGTAATAAACTTCAGATGTCCTGCTTCATATACGGATGCTGTATTGGAGTTGCAATAAGGAGGTGAATTGAAGGATGAAAAATATATTTAAAACCTTAAAAAACAAGGATGTTGGAAGTATTGGTATCGGCGCAATGATTGTCTTTATTGCTATGGTCTTGGTTGCAGGTATTGCTGCAAGTGTTTTGATTCAGACGAGTACTACTCTTGAATCTCAAGCAATGGCAACAGGAAAAGAAACCACGGCTGAAGTAGCAGGTGGAATAGCAGTATTTGATGTAGAAGGACATGTTGCAACTGATATAGATGCTCTTGCAATAACTGTACGTGCAAGAGCCGGATCTCCAAATATTGATTTAAATGAAAGCGTAATACTTTTATCTGATGGAAGCACAAAGACACTATTAGCCTATGACTATGCAGACGAAAATCATTTCAACGCATCTGTAAACGAAAGCGATGGAAATGTATTTGGTTTTGCTTATGATGATTTGACAAACTCAGAGTTTGGAATACTTGTATTAGAAGACGCAGATGGCTCAGTTAAAAGATACAACCCTGTTATAAACCGTGGAGATAAAGTAATGTTGTTTGTTAACGCAACAGCATGTTTCGGTGGTTTAGGTATAGCTGAGAGATCAGATGTATTTGGATTTATCTATCCCGAACATGGTTCACCTGGTATAATTTCATTTAGAACGCCGTCATCATACAGTGATACTGTATATGACTTACAGTGAGGAGAGTGATAAAAAAATGAATTTATTTAAAACTCTAAAAAACAAGGATGTTGGAAGTATTGGTATCGGCGCAATGATTGTCTTTATTGCTATGGTCTTGGTTGCAGGTATTGCTGCAAGTGTTTTGATTCAGACGAGTACTACTCTTGAATCTCAAGCAATGGCAACAGGCCAGGAAACAACTGATGAAGTTGCAAGTGGTATTGGAATATTTGGTGTACTAGGATATGCTGCAAGTGACTCTGATTTATCAAAGCTTGCAATAGGCGTTAGACCTCGAGCAGGTTCTGATGGAATTGATTTAAGCGAAGTATATGTTGAAATATCTGATAGTAGTACAAAAATAGTAATGAATTACACAACGGCGTACTATTTAAAGCCAACTGGTCAAGATGACATATTCAGTGCCGCTGTATTCCCAAATGATGGTGGTGAAGGTACGAATAATACAGATGCCTCGCGATTTGGTTTACTAGTAATAGAAGATGCAGATAATTCTCTTTCAGCTGCTACTCCGGTTATGAACCGCGGAGACAAAGTATATATTTGTATCAATACAACTGCGGCTTTTGGCAATATAACAGAGAGAACTGAAGTTTGGGGTATGGTTGTAGCCGAAGAAGGTGCACCTGGTATAATATCGTTTAAGACACCAGCATCATATACAGATCCAGTAATAGATCTGTTATAAACATAAATTAAAAGTGTGGTTTTTACCACACAACCAAGTTTTTTTATTTTTCTTTTTTTAAACCATAGTTTTTTATTCTTATAATTGTTACATTTTTCTGGATGGGCTCTCTTTTTGGGTGCCTTTAACCCTTATTTACTGGGAGGTGAGTAGAGTTAAAATAGGTTTAGCTCCAAGGGTATTCAAATTTGATGATAATGCTGCAATTGGTATAGGATCTTTAATCATGTTTATTGCGATGATAATCGTTGCAGGAATTGCAGCATCTGTTATGATTCAGACAATGAATGGTCTTGAAGAGCAAGCAATGAATACAGGCCGTGAGACTATTAGAGATGTTTCTAGTGGTCTTAGGGTTGATCAGGTAACAGGCTATTATGATGGTTCTTCTATTACACAAATTGCAATTTTTGTTAGAACTACTGCTGGCTCACCGGATGTTGATCTTTCAGAGGCATATGTATCAATTTCAGATAGTTCTAAAAAAGTTATATTAAATTATACAAGCAATGTATTTTCCAGTACTATTTCCAATGGTATATTTGGAACAATTAACTCCAGTAATCTGTCAGCTACAACGTATGGATTGATGGTTGTACGAGATATTGATAGCTCTTGTACTTCAACAAACCCTACGATTAATACTGATGATCTTGTGGTGATAATGTTAAACTCAACTGATTGTTTCTCAGGGCTTAGTACTAGAACTGATGTCTCAGGTTATATTGTACCAGAGTATGGCATGAGTGGTGTTTTTAGTTTTTCAACTCCAAGTGTGTTTATAGATACAATAATTGAACTTCAAACTTAAAAGAAAATATAGCTTTTTTAATAGTATAAACTCCAAGCTTTAGTTTGTAAGATAAATTCAGTGGGAGAAAAAGCATTTAATCTATATCTTGGAAGGTTTTAGAATTCTAGTTTTTATGTTGTAAGCATTCCTCCAAAACTTGTTTCCACAATAAAGCTTGTTATTGCTACAATCCAGACGAAGGGCACGAAATAAAGAAATGTTACATACTTATGGCTGCCTCTAAGCATTTTTAAGGTAAGGGCCATCATAACACAGTGGATGGTCATCACAACAAAAATAATTATAAAGTTTTGATTGTACAACTCTGGAGGGATATAATTTAGGATATTACTGCCTATGCTTGTACCTTCTACCTCGCTGAAAGGATCGCCTGTTGACTCAACAATTGAGTTAAGATGTCTTCCAATTATAAGTGATACATATATTGCAAAAGAAATGCCAAAGGTAATCCCTGCAAAAAGTGCAATCGAAGTGCTTACAATTGTGAGTTTTTTTACACGAAGGTCTCGTATTTTACGCATATTCTCAGATATCATTCTTGCAACGCTGCGAGGATTTGCAGCAGCATATGTTGCCTCGCGAAACATCTCACAAGAGCGTTGAATAAAGTTACTGCCTGTGTCTACTCCAAACCATTCCCATGCAGCATCATCGTTTATACGGGTTCTAAGCCTGCGGTATAAATCCCTTATGTGCTTTGTCAAAACACCGTAGTCTTTCTCGCTTAGATAATAAACAGAATCATTTATCCTTCCACCGCGCATTGTTGAAATTGAGCCAAGCGCAGGTAAGAAGCCTAGAAAGTTTCTTTCTTTTCTAGAGATGTTTTGCTCTTCTCTGAAGGCAAGTATTCCTGCTGCAAGCAGTGGTGTTATAGCTGTTGCTACAATAAGCTCAAGAGATAACATTTCTAAAAAAGCAAGCTGTAAATTATATTTTCCAAGAAACAGAAACGCGCCTAATCCAATGGATCCTATAAGTGATATCTTAAAAGTACGATCTAGCTTTTCCTCAAGCTCTCCTTTCTCTCCTGTAACATGCCATATTTCGTCTTGTGGGACCATTGCTTTTAGTAAGTATAAAAGCATTGCCTCGCTAATTATTAAAAGAAAAGAGGAAAGGTAAATGAACATGTTCATATCTTCAGTTCCCATTATAATTGGTAGAACAATCCCAAGTGACATTACGAAGATAATTGCAATTAGCATTGCTACATAGACTTCATTTAAAATAATTACATTCTCATTACTTGTTTCATATATTGTTTTGTATTCCTGTAGGACTGCTTCTTGTTCTGTTTCAACAAATTCTCTGTGTTCTACACCACTATCAAGGCTTTGTGAAAATCTATCTAGAAAATCTTTTAATATTTTACTTGGAGTTCTTGCAGATACGAAACGAAAAGTCTTTGAAAGAGGTAGTTTCCATTGTGTTGAAAGCACACTCATTTTTTTAAGCTCTTCACCAAGAGCTCCATATGCTGGTTTTCCACCCAAAATATCTACTATATCCTTTAAGGACAAATCAGATATTGAAAGAACCCGTATGTGGGTTATAAAAAAATGCATTTTAGCATTTATGTCGTTTTCTTTTCCTTTCCATGCTAAAAAAGGGTAGAATACTGCAAGAAATATCGGAACAATGCCGCCTACCATAAAGGTTGTTGGGTTATAGTCTATTGAAACTGGCAGGACGATTTTTAGTATAAATGGCATAGCCATTACTAAAACACCCATTCCAACTAATGGTGCGAATGTTCTTGTATAAAATTTTTTAGGATCGTCAAGTGCCCTGTATGCTATTTTAAGTTGAGTGCTAAAGCTATCTTGACTCTTCTTCTTTTGTTTTTTTGTTTTTTTATCCTTTTTTTCTTTTTTGACTGCCATCTTCTTTTATCCTTTTACAATGTTATTGGTAATCCTTTAGCTCCTTCTCTGTAGTATGTCCAAATAAATTGAACTACTTCATAATAATCCATTATTTCTTCTTCTACCATTCTTTCTAAAATATGCTTGCGCTCATCATACACATTATATATTTCAGCAAGATCTTGGTATCCTGCTGTTTTTGCAATTCTCTCCTCGAGAATATAGCTGTTTCTGTTTGCAACAAATTTATGTTCATCTTTTAGAGCGTCCCATTCAAAGGCGTTTCTTGACATTATACCGTCTACTTCTCTGTTGTATCCTTCTACTTCATCGATGTTTGTAACTCTTCTCATTAGTTTTCCATCACGTTCTATTGCAAGCTGAATTACAACAAAATCAAGGTTATCCATAAACGTTTTAGGAACATTTATCGGATCACTTGTGAAACGCTGAATAACCTTTGTAACCGTACTTGCGTGAAATGTGGTCATAACGGGATGTCCTGTTTGCATTGCACCAAATACAATATTTCCTTCAGCCCCTCTTACCTCTCCAGGTATTATGTATTCTGGTCTGCTTCGAAGAGCTGCTCTCAGGAGGTCAAACATTGTAACACGACCTTCTACGGGTCCGGTGTCTTTTGTTAAAAGCTGCTGCCATACCTTATGTGGAACTTGCATTTCAGGCGTTCCCTCAGCAGTATATATTTTCCTCTCTGGGGGTATAAAAGGAATAATTGCATTCATAGTAGTTGTTTTTCCGCTAGCAGTCCCACCGCAAATAAAGAAATTACGACCATATTCACAGCATATCCATAGATACGCAGCAATTCCAGCGCTAAGTGTTCCCCATTTTATGAGCTGTGTGACACTAATCGGTGTTTCTGTAAACCTTCTAATGGTCATGCTAGGGCCTTTTATACTTATTGCATCACTGTAAACAAGATTTCCACGGCTTCCGTCAGGAAGAACGCCATCTGCAATAGGATTACCTTCACTAACTGGACTTCCCATCTTCTCACTTAGTTTACGCGTGAAAACTTCTGCGGTATCTTTGTCTATTTCTATATTCGTTTTAATCATACCAAATATTTTGTGGATAAGATGAATTTTTTCACCAGCGACAATATGAATATCCTCAAGCCACGGATCTCGCATAAAACACTCTATTTCACCTGTTCCAACAATATTTTTTAAAACATAATACTCAATTGATCTCTTTTGCACGGAGGTTACCTTTATTTTTTTAATCTTTTTTTTACGCCCTTTTTTATCTTCAAAATCCGCTTTTTCTGCTCTTTCATCTATTTCGACTGTTTCATCAATTAATTCTTTCAGAATATTCTTTAGTTCTTCATCGGTTCTCACGCTTTCCTTTTGAGGCGCTTTTTTAACTATTAATTCTAGTAATAAGTCATGTTTTTTTTGCTCGTCTTCGCTTAGTATTGGCTCTATTGAATGATACTCTTTTTCATCCATGTCTGCAGTTTTGAAAATATGTACGAAAACAAGCCCTTGTGCTGAATATATGAGGTTTGGTTGCTTTTCTTCTCTTACTTCAAATGGTAATGCTGAGTAAAAATCAGGCCTTCCTATTTTTTTCTCAAATTTATTTACATAGTCTTTAAGATGAGGATATTTTGTAAGTAGCTCTTCTACTTCTTCATCTTTCATCTTTGGCATTTATTATTTTTCACCCCCATCCACTTTATTGGGATTATTTATATTGAGATTGGAAGGCCTTGTATCCCATCTCTGTAATATGTCCAAATGAATTGGACTACTTCATAATAATCAAATATTTTTTCCTCAATCATTCTGTCAAGAATATGTTTTCTACGATCGAACTCTTCATATATATCCATTGCATTGGTAAAACCTGCAAGTGGCGCTATTTTTTGTTCTAGTATGTAGCTGTTACGATTTGATTTGAAAAGATGTGAATCGCTTGCAGCATCCCACTCAAATGCTTTACGTGAAACAATTCCATCTACAACTTTGTTGTAACCTTCTATTTCATCGATAGATATTACACGCCTGAGTCTTTTTCCTTTTCTTTGAATTGCAAGTTGGATTAAAACGATGTCAAGATTGTCCATAAATGGTTTTGGAACATTTATGGGATGCCCTGTGAAACGTTGTATGACTTTTGTAACAGATCCTGCATGAAATGTTGTTACAACAGGATGTCCTGTTTGCATAGCCTGGAAGACTACTCTTCCTTCTTCGCCACGGGTCTCACCAGGGATAATGTAGTCAGGCCTGCTTCTAAGCGCTGCTTTTAAAAGATCGGATTCATCGACATGGCTTTCTGTGGGGCCAGTGGATCTTGTAAGCATTTGTTGCCATACTTGGTGAGGTACTTGTACCTCTGGAGTGTTTTCGACAGAATAAATCTTTTTTTCAGGAGGAATGAATACAAACATGGAGTTTGATGTAGTTGTTTTTCCGCTAGCTGTTTCTCCGCATACAAATATGCTGCAGCCGTATTGTAGCGCAAGCCATAGATATGCTCCAACGCTTGTATCAAAAGTACCCCAGTTCATAATCTGAGTAATACTAATTGGTGTTTCACTGAATTTACGCACTGTCATGCTGGGTCCTTTAAGGCTTACATCCCGGCTATGGATAATGTTCACACGACTTCCATCTGGAAGAGTACCGTCTGCAATTGGTTGACCTTCACTTACGGGGCTTCCTATTTTTTCAGCAAATTCTTGTGAAAATGTATCGGCCCATTTAGTATCAATAAAAATGCTTGTTTTAACCATTTCAAATACTTTGTGGATTAAATGAACGTTTTCTCCTGTTATTATGTGTATGTCTTCTATGTAGGGGTCTCTCATGAAAGGCTCAAGAGGTCCCCCTCCTACAACATCCTTTGTAATATCATACTCTATATCCATTTTTTCAACAGAGCTGACCCTTATTTTTCCGCCTTTAGATTTAACAAGTTTTCCTTCTGATTTTTCATCTACAACAGTTATTTTATCTATTACATCACGGATTGCTTTTCTCAGCTCATCCTGTGTTTTAATAAATTTATCATAATTTGGAGCTTTTTCATACATTGTTTCTAGAATCTGCTCTTTTTTCTCAAGTTCTACTTCATTTAATTCAGGTGCTATTGCAACATATTCGATTTCGTCCATGTCTTTAGTTCTTAGTAGATGGATAAACACAACGCCTTTTGTTGTGTATATTATGTTTGGGTATTCTTCTTCTTTTACATCTCTTGGTACTTTACTATAAAAAGCAGGTCTGTTACCATGTTTTTTTTCAAATTTTTCAACATATCTTCTAAGATGAGGATTATCTTGTAACAATTTATTTACTTCTTTGTTTCCTATCTTAGTCATATTTCTCCCATATTTTGATTAGAATGCTACTCCACTTGTTTCAATGGTAAGTCCTACGCCTGGACGCACGGAAAATGTTGTAAGTGGCTCATATTTGTGCCTTGCTCCATTAAACTTTTCAAGATATACATTGTGTACAACGCCAATACCTGGCATTGATTCTCTTGTGACTTTATAATGAATGTCACAAATCATGCGAAAAGCTTTATGAATACTTGGGTCCCACTCGTTTTCATTTCCAGTAAAAATAATTATTTTTCCAGAGCCTTTCAATCTGTTAAAAAAACTTGTAAGTTCTACAAGGTTGTCCTCGTTTAATGCTTCAATTAGAAGGGTTGAAAGTGAATCAATAATTATTATATCTGGGTCAAAGAGTCTTTTGCATGTTGTAAGTGCTTCAAGAAATGTTTTTTTAGGCTTAGTTTCAGCAAGGGTTACTTCAGTTGAAATAAAAAAAAGTTTTCCTGCCATGAGATATTTTCTTATATCATAGCTTACAGATGCAGTTTGTCTCAGAAAACTTTTGATTGTATACTGTGTTGATACATATGAACAGGTATAACCATTTTTTAAAAAACTATAACAGAATCTTTGACAAAAAATACTTTTTCCAGTTCCTTCTTTCCCCTCCATAAAAACTAGTGTCCCATCTGGTATTTCTTGACCGAATCTTTGTGCAAAACCATCTTTTTCTCCTTTTCTTTCGAGAATAATTGATTTTACACCCATCTTTTTATTTTTCCCTCCACATTTCTAACATTTTATTATATTGTAAATACAAATTCATCATTAATTGCTTGAGGTCCAACTAATCTGATTGTGTGATCACCTGCTGATATCTCACCATTTGCTACATAAAGAGTCGTTACTTCTCCTACTTTAATTGATGTATCTGAGAAATTATAATTTGCAATAATTACTAATTCACCATCTATAAACACGTTAAACGTTTCGTTTGATATAGGCAATTTCACTCCTCCAACGTTTTTAACATAGAATTTGTAATCGGATGCTGTTGAAGGAATGTTTTCAGGATCATTTATTATCTCAAATTCGATATCAAGTTGGTCTTGTACACGGTCTCCTTTGTCTGAAAAGCTTCCTGTAACATCTGTTATTACTGCAATGAATACTCCTGATACAGCACCCGCTACTATTACTGATGCGATAAAGAATACAACTTGTGTTCCGGTTAGACTAAAACCTATTTTTATCCCTCCTTAAGGTACTGTATATTCATAATAATCTGATACTCCATTTGAAGTTACAACTTTTATCCTATTTGTTGAATTTCCTATTGCTGAAACAGAAAAATCAGTGCTACTCTCAGGATAGATATATCTGTTTGTACTGATGAATTCTTTACTAGTTCCATTGATTAATACTGTAAAATAGTTTGTATCAAGCGTGCTACTTCCTTTATTTTTAACTTCAAAGCTTAAATCATGTAGACTAGCATTTGGGCTTGTTACAATGTTTGTTATGTTTATCTCTGTTTGAAGTTTTTCAATTGATCTATCGGTCATTTCATCATAAGAATCATGAACATCTGTTACAGTTGGAATGCTGGTGCTTACAATGAGCTCAATTGATATGACTAAGGCTACACCAATAATTGCAGCTGATGCTGTTAACGAGAAACCCATGTTTGTAAACCACCTCCAAATAGTGAGAATATTATAGTAAAGTGTCCCCTCTAAACTAATTAGTTAATAATTTATATCAAAAAACAGGTAAATAAATATTTTTATTTAAAAGAATAATTATCAAGTTTCTTTGTAATCCTGTTAAGCTCACTGTCAATTCTATCAATAAAATGCTTGTCAAGTTGTTTTCCTTTTAGTTTTTGTATGTAAACAAAAGACTGTATATGATCTTTTGATGGTAAATCAGTTATATTCTTATTTGTTGTCTGATCACCAGTTTTTTCCTCTTTTATTCCATTTGAATAATCTATAAGGTTTATTTTCACGTCTGATGATATCCATCCAACATCAACGTAATAATCAAGAATGTTTGAAAGGTTGTCCCTTCCGCATTTATCTATTAAGTACTGCATCCATTTCATTAAAACAATAATACTTTCGGGGTCAGTTGGCACTTTTTGTAGAGGTTGTATATTCCACTCAGTAGATGCTCTTACATTTATGTCTTCTTCTACTGATATGTCGTTTGTTTTTACAATATTTGGATTCTCTGCACCAGGGACTTCAAGATTGTCTGTATTGCCTTCCCAATGTTTTTCCCCTGATTCTATGTTTGTTATTCTCTTCTCAAGTCTTTCCACGGTTTCTATTAGTTTTTGCATATTGTCATCTGTTGATGGTTTTATATTCGTGGCATTATATCCTTTTAAAACATTGTTGATTTTAGTGACTAAAAGATGAAGTTGTTGTTTGTTTAATCTAACATTTCTTTCTATTAGCTTCTGAGCTAATTTATCTGCAAGTTTCTTTGGTATAATATTTTTAGCAGCCAGGGTAGATAGTTCCTTTTGTATATCAAAACCCCCGGCATTAGTATTTATTTTACTATCTCCCATATACAACACCTAATTTGCCATCTAGGCTTTTAAATTTTCTATAAATTCATCTATTATTCTATCCATTTTAGTTTCAATGCTCATCATTTTAAGTGATTTTTCAATTACTTCATCAAGATAATCATAAGAGTCATGTGCATAAGTTACAGATTCCGGAATGGAAGCCTCTGTAGGTACTTCAGAATAGTTATTCTCATTTGGTTGCTGAGCCGGATATTCTGTAGCCACAGGTTGAACAGGAATATTCTGGTTATCTACAGGTGTTTCTGGTTTGTTTTCTTGGATGGTTGTCTCTGGAGTGATCTCTTCATTCTGAACTTTCATCGGTTCTGTTTTCTCCTCTTCTTTTATCTCAGGCTCGCTCTCTAGTTTCTCCTTTTCTGTTTCCTCTTCTATTTTTTCTTCGATTGTTTTTGTTTCTTCTTTTGGCTCTTGCCTGTTATCTCTTATTGTATTAAGATCTGCACCTGCTTTTACGGCAAATGATTCTATATCTCCCATTCTGTTCTTAAGATCATCAATTTCTTTTGTAAAGTTTTCAAGAGCATCTATCCTTTTTTTGGTAACCTTTGAAAGGCCAACGAAAGGATTCATCTGCTCTGATACTATCTCATAAAGACTTACAAGATCATCTAAATCTTTTGTTACAGAATCAAGTTTTTTGTTAACTCCTGTTATTTCCTCTTGATTCTTTTTAATTTGAAAATCAAAATCTTTTATACTCTGTAAAATAGCTCTCTTCTGTTCGAGGTTTTCACGGGAACCTGGCTTTGCGTCTTCGGTTTCTGCTTCCCCGCTGTCTTTTTTATCTACTTTTATTACTTTTCTAAGATTATCAACTTTTTTTGTATCTTCTTCTTCGTTTTTCTCTTGTTTCGGCTCTGAAGCTTTTACTTCTTTGTCTTCCTCTTCGTCTTTCTCAACAGTTTCTGGTTTTACTTCTTGTTGTGGAGTGTCTGAATCATCAGATTTATCTGTGTTCTCCTCACCTTTTCCCATCTTTAACTTTATTTTACACCCCTCCTTCGTACAAATAGATATATATTAAAGTATATTTAATAGCTTTGTTTATATTACCCATACTAAATAGGTTTTTCTTTATTGAAAACAAAAAGTATTAAAATACTTAAAGAATAGAAGAAAAGGCGAAAAGGGATTTATTTTTAGTTGGAGAGTAATATGGAAGCTGATAAAAAGGGACTAAATCTTAAGAAAAAACATCATACATATGATGATTTGATACTAACCATTGATCAAAATGAAAATATAATAAAAATCAACAGTGAATGCGAACGCATCTCTGGCTATAAAAAAGATGATATTTTAAATCAAAATTTTTTAAATATGCTTATACCAAAGCGTTATTTAGAGCAATGGAAAAATGTTATTAAAAGTGTACGTGAGAATAAACTAATAGATGACTTTAGTTTGCCTTTACTGACAAACGATGGTCATGAAGTTATGATTTCATGGAGTAGTTTTCCTGTAAAAGATGTAGATGGTGTGGTGGAAGATATTGGTCTTGTAGGAGAAATTTCATCTTCTTCTAATGATAACAAAAAACCACCTATTACTGTAAACAAAAAGTCATTTGATCCAACTTACTTTAACGAATTTGAAGACGCTATCAAAGATATGGAAAAGAAGAATTCTGAGTTGGAAAAGAAGAATTCATCTCTTGAGAAAAAACTGGAGAAAATAAAGAAAAAACACAAAAAAGAAGCCAATGCATCAACCGATGTTGTTGGAAAGAGCCTTTATACTTTTTCAGATATCTTTGGTAATAAAAAACAACGTGAAGAACTAAATGCATTAATGAAAGATCTTGATGACAGAGAAAAGCGTTTGAACAAACTTCAAAACAAGCTTGAAAAAGAAAAACTTAAAATCACCAAACAAAAAAATGATTTTATTCGCTGGCGTGAAAAACTTGAAACTCTTGAAAGCGATATTGAAACGAGGCATAAATGGGTTATAAATAAAGAGCAAGCCCTTGAGAAATGTGTAGATATGCCTGAGACTGAATCAAGGGTTAAACTTGAATCAGATGAAAACTTTGAGCCAGATATGTTTAATCAGATAAATGAATGTGCAGCAGTTGTACAAAGAGGTGTTTTTAAACAAATAAATGTGTCTTTTGCAAATCTTTTAGGTTATAATCAAAGTGAGATTGTCGACAAAAGTATTTTTGATTTTATAGAGCCTGAAGGATTATCTGGAGTAGAGCAATATTATTTTAACCGTCTTAAAGGCGATGATCTCTCTGATTTTGATACAATATTTTTGACTAAAGATAATTCAAAAGTATCTGTTGAGGTTACTACAAAGCCTATTTTGTTTAAAGGCGAAAAAGCAGAAATTGTAATTTTTAAAAAATCAGATTAAAAAATAGAGGTGTAGGGGCCAATTTTCAACCCCTATTATTTTCTTAGTTTTTTGTGTTTTGTTTAATCTAGTGCGACTATTCTTCTTGAGAATACCGCTGGAGCTGTTACATCATAACCTGCTTTGATACCTATTTCTGGTGTTAATGTTCCTGATATTGTTTGTCTTGCAGGTAGTCCACGGTTTGAACCGTCTACTATTATTGAGCTTAGGTTTACTATTAAGATGCATCTGTCTCCGGAGTTCATACCGTTTGTGTTAGTAATTGATCCATCAGGGTCGTGTATTGATATTACTCCAAATGAGGTGTTTGTGGTGTTTCCCATTATTGTGTAGCTGCTGCCGGATGTAACTGGTGTATAAAATACACTTGTGTTATCTGTATTTACTGCTGAGACTAAATCAGTGTCTAGTGTTATTATTGTTAAGTTGTTATATAGTATAGATAATGTACAAAGACTTAGATCTATATCTTTACTTCCTGCACGTGGTCTGATTGTAAGTGCTAAGTAATCTATGTATGTTTTATCTTCATTTGTGAAGCCAGTGACTGAATCTACTGCGATACCTGCTGATACTTCACGGATTGTCTGGGTACCAACAGTTTTTGCTCTGGATTGTAACTCTTCTGCAGTGTTGATTAAAACAGTAGCTGCTACTGCTGCAATAAGAATCATTGCAATGAAAATAATAAGGGTACCAATACCAACTAAAGCTTGATTATTATCTTTTATTTTCTTTTCACATTCTTTTTTATGCTTGCGTCCTGGTTTTATTGCTACAATTGTGTTTATCCTGAGACACCCTAATCCTTGTTCAGAATCTACTAAAATAAAACCATCATTGTAGTCTACATCTTCTAGGGTGCCTGTAACGACACTTGCTCTTTTTTCTCCTGGCTCTTTTGTTACGATTTTACAGTATTTTCCCTTCAGCCTTTCCATATATTTTTTTTCCATACTTCATTCACCACCTTTCATTTCATTCATTGCATTGCCATGCGACATACGAGCATGTCAATGATTTTCATGTTATGTGTTCTCAATCCACAGTATTTAAAGATTCCCCGTTTAAATTGCAACGGGAGAAAAGTGGCGAATTGTGAAAATATCAAAAATGACATTTTGTCAAAAAAATCTAAAAATCAAACATTTAAAAACAGCATCTCTCCAAGTAAAACAATATAATAGACAACAATTGTATAATAAAGCTTATATATAATTCTCTTCTAAGATATACATAGGATTAAAATAAGTGATAAAAAATGAATAACTGGGGGAGCAATGGAATAACCGCAACGATACTACTGATGGCAATGCTGCTTGTAACAGTCGTTGCTGCAGGAGTAATTACGGGCTCTACAACAGAAGAAACTGTCGATACAGACGAAATTGAACAAATGGCACAAGAGGTATTCGACGAAATATCAACTTACTTTCAAATCAAAGATCAAAAAGGTAAATTCTATCTTATAGATGATGAATATAAAATCAAAAAAATAGCAATACTTGTATCTCCTCTTGTCTCTCAAGAAGTAGATGTAACCCAGCTTACAATACAGATAGACGACGGGGAAAATGTAAGAATCCTTTCATTTACCAATTCTTCAGATATTGGCTCTGAAAGCCTTTTCGGTCACAATTTATGGAGTAATATAAATGGAACCAACTTTGGATTGCTAAGCATACTTGATAGAGATTCCTCTATATCAAATTACAATATAATAAATGAAAACACTGATAACTGCTACATAGTCTTTGAATTGCCAGATTTTATGAATATGCAAAAATATCAAGAATTAACTGTTAAACTATTTCCATCTTCAGGTATTACTAAGACACTAAATCTAAAGGCACCAATGCCTATGAAATCCGTTATAACATTTGAATAAAACTTTTTTTTATTCCTCTGTTTCTTTGTCAGAATCAAGTTTTTTTGTTTTTAATATGTCTTGTTCTTCTACACCTAAAGTCTTATCTATTTCATCATAAATCTTGAGTTTTTCCTTCCATGTTTTACTAAGTATATCATCGCTCATAGCAGTATTTTCAAGCTCTGTTTTTCTCCTGACAAGTTCATTTTCCACTGTTTGAAGAGATACTCTGTTCTCCTCAATCTTTGATGTAATATCATTGAGCTCCCCTGTTTTCTGGCTAAGTTTGCTGTCTATATTTTCAAGCTCGTTTCTTTTTTCATCAAGAAGCCTTGTGAATTGTTTTATCTGTTTTTCTTTGTCACGGCCAAGGCTTTGAAGATGCTCATCAAATGATGTTTTATCCTGGCTTACTAGTTTAAGCTTAGTATATGCATCCTGGAATTTAGAATCAAGTCTTCTAAGATCTGACTCTTTTCTTTCAAGCTCTGCTCTGAAATGCTCTGTATCACTTACATCATCAAGAACCATAATAGCGCCCTGTATCTCTCCGCTGCTGCTGTGCATTGGAATCTTTGAAACATTTGTAAGAGTTATATCTCCTTGTTTGTTTTTAACTGAAATAGCGTTTACTTTTACAGGTTTTTTATCCCTGTCAAAATCCTTCATTTTTTCTGCGATTCTCTCTTTTTTCATAAGGTCCAGACTTGAGATGTTTTTACCAAGAAACTCCTGGTTAAGACCTAATATTTCCTGTGCTTTTTTGTTCCAATTAGTGATATTTCCATCTTTGTCAAGTAAAACTACTGAAGAAGGTATTGAGTCTTTTAGTCTGTTAAAATGAAATGTTATATTTTCTTTTTCTGCCTGCAGCTTTGTAACCGCCTCTTTTTGCTCTTTTAAAAGGTTGTTTGTGTTTTCAAGCTCGCTTATGCGGCTTTGAAGTTGTGTCTGCAGTTCCTCAAGTTGTTTTTCTTTTGAAATAAGTTTGCTGTTTCTGATAGTAAGACTATCTTGTTTTTCATTAAGTTCTTCTTCGAGTCTTTGAACTGTTTGTATATGATTTTCAATATCGCTTTTTTGTTTTTCGATTTGTCCTTCATAAGTTCCTATAAGCTCAGTGTTTTGCTCAAGCTCATTTTGAAGATTGTCTATTGCAATGGTTTTTGCATCAATGAGTTCTTTACTCTCAGAAAGCTCCTTTGTTAACTCCTGTATATCTGTTTCTCTGTTCTGAAGCTCTTGTATTTTATTATCTAGCATTCTTTGTTTTTCTTCTACTTCTACCTTAAACCAGTTAAGCTCTGACCTGCTTGATTGTAACTCATCTTGTACTTTTTGCAACTCAAGTGTTTTTGTTTCTAAATCCTCTCTATTTGCATTCAGCTCTGATGAAAGACTTTGAATATTTGAGTTGAGACTTTCAATTTCAGCAGTTTTTTCTTCTAACTGCGCAGAGAGTATGTTAAACTCATTGTTTTTTTGAGATAGCTCTTCCAAGCGGTGATCCAGTTTGATTTTGAGCTGTGCTGCTTCATCATTTTTTCCTTCATATCTTCTTTCTAAATCAGAAAGATTATTACTGCTAGTTGATAGCTCGGTTTGAAGATCAGATATTTCAATTGTTTTCTGCTCGAGTTCTGCTGTTTTTTCATTTAGAAGATTGCTTAGACCATGTATCTCTGTTTCTCTGTTTTCGAGTAATTCTTGTGTTTGTTTCAGCTCCTCTGAAATAAAACCTATGTCTTTTTCTTTCGTTTCAATAAGTTCTTGTTTTTCTGAAAGAATTGTTTGTATGCTCTGTAATTCTTCTTCTTTTTCTTTTATGTCGATTTTGTTGTTTTGTATCTCAAGCTCAAGACTTCCTATCGTCTCTTGCTTTTCAAATAAGCCTTGTTCTTTTTCTTTTAAAAGACTGTTTTTATTTGCGATCTCCTCGTTTTGTCTTTCAAGCTTTAGGTTTAACTCATCCATCTGTCTTTGTTTTTCTTCTAGATCCTGTTTTTTAATCTTAAGCTCCTCGTTTGTCTCCTCTATTTCCCTGTCTATCAGACTTAGTCTTCTATATGAATCTTCAAATTTGTCTGCAAGAGCGTTAATTTCTTCGTCTTTTCTTTCAACTTCTGCTTTAAGTCCTGCGACATCGCTGATATCATCGATTACTGTTATAGATCCTTGAATCTCGCCTTTTGTGTCAACAAGAGGCATATGAAGCATCTCTGTAAGCTTTACATCGCCGTTTTTATCAGTCACTGCGACAGAAGAGGTTCTTACTTGTCTTTTACTATTTATTGCCTTGTTTCTTGCATCATCTAATCTTTCGTCACTTAGAATCTCGATATCATGGATTTTTGAACCACGTATTTTGCTTAAATCAAAACCTACTAGCTCCTCGGCACTCTTATTCATCGTAGTGATGTTTCCTTCTTTATCTGAGATGATTACAGATGATGGAATTGAATTTTGTAGATTTGAAAGTTTCATGAAAAGGTTATCTCGTTCGGTGTTAAGCGTTGAGATAAGCGTTGTTTTTTCATCTATTTCTATTGCTTTTTGCTCAAGTTCATTTCTAAGTAATTCTCCGTGGTGATTGGTCTTGAGTATTTGACTCTGTTTTTCATTAAGCTGCGACTTTAACCCTTCTATTATGCTATTTCTATTGTTTAACTCTTCATGGCTGCTTTCAAGATCCTGTGTTTTGTTTTCAAGCTCTGTTTTGATTGTTTCTAGTTCCAGGTTTTTACTGTTTAACTCTTGTTGTAGCTTTTGTGTTTCTGAACGTATCGAAAATATTTCTTCTTCGCGCTCTTGTAATCTGTTTTTCTGTGTTTCGAATTGCTGTGTCTTTTCTTGAAGATCTGCTTCCATCCTTGTTATATCATTATTTAGATTTGTAATTTCAAGATTTTTACCAACTATCTGGTCTTGTAATATTTGTATTTCTGAGCTTATGTTCGATATTTCATCCTCACGATCTTGGAGTATGTTTTTTTGATTTTCAAACTCTTGATTTTTTTGCTCAAGTTCTCCTCTTATTCTTATTATCTCACTGTTTAAAGTTCCAATTTCAATGCTTTTTTCATCAAGTTCTTTGTTTCTCCAGTTTATATCATTTAATCTGTTTTCCAGTTCTTGTTGCAGGTTTTCAACATCTTCTTTTTTAACATTTAATTCACTTTGTAAGTATTCCAGGTTTCCTGTTTTTTCTACAAGCAAAGCATGTTTGTCTGTAAGTTGTCCTTTTATCTCTGATATTATTTGGTTGCGTGTTTCTAAATCATTTGTCAATGACTCTATTTCAATAGTGTTTTGCTCTATTTTGTCTTGCAGTTCTGAAATATTTTCAATTTTGCTGCTTAGTTCTGTTTTTTTGTCTTCGAGCTCAAAAGAAATGTTGTTGAGTTCGTCTTGTTGACGGTTTATAATATTATTTCTTGCCTCAATGTGTTTTGTTTTTTCAGAAAGTTCATTTTGAAGTTTTTCAATTTCTCCTTCCCTGTGATTTAGTTTTTCAACTAGTTCGCTGAACTCGTTTTGTTTAAGTTCTATTTGGCTTTGTAAGTCTGTTACTAAGTTGCTTTTTTCAACTATTTGCAAATGGTTTTCTGTAAGTTGGTTTTTAATTTGATTTATAATTTCGTTTCTTGTATCAAGCTCTCCTCGTATTCTTTCGAGTTCTTCTTCTCGCTCATTTAAACTGTCGTTTCTCCACTTAAGATCATGTTTTCTATCTATCAGCTCTTCCTGAAGACCTGTTATAATGTTTGTTTTTTCAGATAGCTCTCCTTTTGTTGTTTCCAACTCAGTTGTTAGCTGTGTTACTTCAGAGTCTCTTTTATCTAACTCGTCCATTTTCTCTGAAAGCTCTTTTTTAAGTCTTTCAGTTTCTTCTTCTTTATTTGTCAAAAGACTAATTTGTGTGTCAAGTTCTTCTTGTCTTTTCGCAAGTTCTATCTGTAGCTCGTTTACTCCTTTTACTTTATCAAATATTATGTCCTGGTTTTCATTTAATTTTTCTTTGAGCTCATAAATAATTTTATCTCTTGCTTGAACTTCTTCTTTTAAACCATTAAAATCTGATTTTTGATACTCAAGTTTTTGTTTAAGCATATCAATATGTGTTACATGATCGTCTATCTCGGTTTCTAAATCATTTATCTTGTTTATTTTCTGGTCGAGTAACACTTTCGTATTTGCAAGCTCTTGTTTTGTTTCATCAAGATTCTTAGTCAAAGGTTCAAAATCATTTTTTTGTGTTTCTATTTCTTTTCTAAGATCATTTACCAAGAGTTCTTTCTTATCTAAAGCTTCTATGTTTTTGACTAGGTGCTCCTTAGTGTTTTGTATCTCTGTTTCTTTTATTTCTATAACGTTTTTAAGCTCGAGTATCTCATTATTTTTTTCTTCAATTGTTTCTTGTATATTATCTGCTACGCCTCTTTTTTCATTAAGCTCTGATTTGATATTGTTTATCTCATCTGTTTTTTCTTCAATGTCTTTTCTTAACAGGCGCAAGTCTTCATTTCTCATGTCAAGGTCGAGGTTTAGACTGTGTATCTGGCTTTCTTTTTGATCTATATCTGCACGTAGCTCTGTTATTTTCTGATCTTTTGTATTGATTTCTGATCGAAGCTGTTCTATGTTTGCTTCATACTCCTTTAAAGCTTCTTGTTTTATGCTGATTTCATTGTTTTTATTTTCAAAATCTTCTAGTTTTTCTTGTAATTGTTTTTCAAGTGCATTTATTTCTTCTTGTTTCGAATCTATAATCTGTGTTTTTTCTTCAAGCTCTTCTTTGTTTAGTTCAAGTTGCTCTTCTAAATTTTTTGTAAAATCAGCTTTTTTCTTTATCTGCATCTGATTTTCATGCAGTTGTTGGGTTATATCCTCAATTATCTTATTTCTTGATTCTAAATCATTAACTAAGGATTCGGCATCCTGTTTTTTTATTTCTAGCTCTATCTTCAATTCTTTTATCTTTAGATTTTGCTGTTCTAACTCTTGTGTTTTGTTTGTAAGCTCTGTATTTATTTTCTCAATTTCTTCTTCTTTTTTGTTTAATTCCTTGTTTCTATATTTTAAATCAGTAAGTCTTTCTTCTAGCTCTTTTTTTGTATTTTTTATCTCTTCAGATGTGTTTTCATATTCTCTCTTAGCTTTTTCTGCGTCATCAACTGTTTCAAGAAGCTGTGTATGGCTTGTTTTAAGTTGCCTGCTTATATCTTCTATGAGATTGTCTTTTTCGTCAAGCTCTAGGCTTTTTTCATCTAAATCTGTTTTTAGCTTGTCTACTTGGATATTTCTTTCTTCCAGTTTGCTTTTTATCTCTTCAATTTCTTTAGTTTTGTTTTCTATTTCTTCGCCGCTTACTTTTAAAAGATTGCTTTTATCTTCTATTTTTGAGCTGAGTTCGTCTATTTTTAGGTTTTTATCCCCTATTTCTTTTTTCAGTTGTGTTAGTTCTTCTGAGTATTTCTCAAATTCGTGTGTTTTTGATTCAAGCTCTGTACTTAGTTTATGTATTTCTTCTTCCTTTTCAGATAAAATTTGTGTTTTTTCTTCGAGCTCTTTTATTTTTTCACTTAGATCGTGTTTTAGTTGCTCTGAGATATCTTTTCTTTCTTCGTGATCAGATTTAATAGTTTCTAAATCATTTTTTAGTCTCTCAATTTCTGCATTTTTACTATCGATTTCGCTGTTTCTCCAGTCAATATCCTCTTTTCTTTCGTCAAGTTCTTTTCTAAGGTTTGATAGTTGCTCTGTTTGTTTTTCAAGATCATAAGTCTTTGATTCCAGCTCTCTTGTTTTTTCAGAAAGCTCTTCTTTTGTGAAAATAAGACTATTTGATGTTTGAATTAGTTTTTGCTCTTTTTCTTCCAGTTCTGCTTGTATTCTTTCTATTTTGTTCTCCTTTGTTTCAAGGTCGTGTTTTGCTACTTCTAAATCATAATTTGTTGTCTCAATGTCTTGCTGAAATTTTTCAAGAGCATATGTTTTTTCATCAAGTTCTTTTCTTATTTTTTTAAGGTCTTTTTTAAGATGTTTTACTGTTCTACCTTTAAGGCTTTGTTTTTCTTCTTTAAGTTCTTCTTCTATTTCTTTTATTTTAGAGGTTTTCTGCTCTATCTGGTTTTGTTTTTCTTGCAGCGCCTCTTTTTGTTTTTGAAGTTCTTGTGTTTTTTCTTCTATTTGATTTCTTAATCTCTCTGTTTCTTCTGATTGTTTTATATAATCCAAATTAATTACTTCAAAATCTTTTTGGTTCTCCATAAGTTTATTCTGAAGATCTGTTACTTGTTTTTCTTTTTCATTGAGTTCTTCTTCTAATTTTTTAATTTTGTCTTTTTCTTTTTCAAAGCCTTGGTTGTTTTGTTCTAACTGTTTTTTTGCATTATCTGCTTCTTTTTTAAGTGTATTTACCTCAGACTCCTTGTTTTTAAGAGTGCTTTCCAGATCTCTTATTTGCATCTGTTTCTTTAAAACTTCTCTGTCTTTTTCTTCTAGTTTTGCTTTTATTCCAGTTACGTCTGAGCCAATTTTGTTAATTTGTTCTTCAAATGCTTTAATTTCTCTTGTTTTTTCAGAAAGCTCTTTTTGTTTTTCTTTTAGGCCTGATTTGTAATCTTGTATCTTTTTTTCTTTTTCATCTATTTCATAGTTTTTCTCGTCAAGTTCAGTTCTGTTTTTTCTCAGCTCTTCTCTTAAGCGGTCTATCTCTTTTTCTCTTCTGAAAACTTTTTCTTGTATTCTTTTTATCTCAGATGTAAGCTCTTTTATCTCTGTTTGTTTTTTTCGAGTTTCTTTTCTTATCGTCCTTTCTTTTCTGCTTGGAGTCTTTTCTAAAAATGGTTCTTTTTTTGTAGTATTTCTAATAAAACTTATTTCTCCTGCAACTTTTCCATTTCTCAGAAGAGGTCTTGTATCAACTTCATGTTCTTCTATATCGCCTTTATCAGTAATTGTTTCTAGAGTATAAAATGGACTTTCTTTTCCTATAAGGCGAGAGACGTGCCTGTATCTTGCTTGTTTTTTTGCATCATCTGTCAGGAAGCTTAAATCGGCTAGGTTTCTTCCTAAAATTTCATCTGTTTTTATTCCGAGTTTTCTTTCAAACGCACTATTTGCTTCTGTTATCTCCCCTTTTTTGTTTACAACAAAAACTGGTGTTTTTCCACTTAGATACTTTGATAAGAATTCTTCTTCTGTCCCACTTTCCTTTTTATTTTTTTCAGAATTATTAAACATTTTACCTAGCCTCACCCCAGCCACATTTTCATATGGCGGTATATAATTCTTCTCTCGGAATAATATAGAGAATACAATGTAAGATTATTAATCTTTTTTAATTTTTAATAAGAATCAACAACTATTTTCTTACAATTCGCCCTTGCTTAGTATTTTGTCGACTGCTGTTTTTAGGTCTAAATATTCTTCTTCTAATTGCTCATACTGGTTTTTCAGCTCAAAGTACCTGTTTTTGTATTCATCCCGTTTGTTTGGTTGTAAGTTAGAGCTTACAGGTATTTTTTTATCGTTTTGATCAAGAATCATTTGATACAAGTTTTTTTCAACTTTTGTATCAATTGGTTTTTTAGAATTTGTATTATCAGCTAATAATGCATTTTTTCCTAGTACTCCAAATGATGTTTTATCGAGTCTTTTTATCAAATCTTTGCATTTGTTTATGTTTAAATCAAGGATGTTTACCTTTCTTCTGTGATTCATTACGTCTTCAGAAAACTCTCTTCTGTCAATATCTTTGATGAGTCTTTTTTCTGTTAAATCCATTAAGTCGTCTTTTAATGCTACTCTTTGTTTTTCAAGTATCTTTAATCTGTTTGCAAGCATGCCACGTAAAGATTTAGCATCATCTATGTAGCTTACCATATCATCATCATGTTTTACAAAAATGTTGTACAGTTCGTCATTTGTAACTGTATCGTCTGATAGAAGAGCAGTAAGCTCGGGCGATACTTTATCTTTAAATTCTAATTTTTCAATTGTTTTAAGAGCATTTGTGTACCATCCTGGTACAAATATTAATCCTTCTCCTGTTAAATCAAACTGATCAATTGGAAAACTCAATACTGCATCAGTTTTCCCGTCTTTTATTTTGTATCCTACTATATTTTTGTCTTTATCATATATTGTATCAAAAACAGTTCCCAGTTTTTCACCAGTATCCTCCAGATAAACAGGTTTATTTTTCATATCTTTTTTAATTAAAGCTTTCTTCTTTTTTGTTGAAAAAGCTTTTTTTTCTTCTGCTTTATTGATAATCTCTGTTTCTTCCAAATCTAAAGCACTTTCTTTAGAATTATTTTTTTTACTGGATTTTTTTTCTTTTTTTCTCAGACCTTTCTTTTCACTTTTTTTAGCTTTTAGCTTCTTGTTGGTCTTCGAACTGGAGATATCTTTATTTTTTTTAGAATCTTCAGGTTTTTTGTCTTTCTTTTTAAAAAATCCCATCCTTATATATCTCCTCCTTTAGCTTATAGGTCGCAGCTTCCCTCCAAAGAAAGTAATGGGTCTTTCTGTTCTTTAACATTTCGGATAAGTCGAGCAATTGCCCAGGATATAGCTGCAAATGGAATTAGAAGCAAAGACAATATCAATAGATAAAGCCCTATAGATCCTACTGATAGTGAAAGCATCTGCATCATGTCTGTTTGTTGCTCCAGTATTATAAGATTTGATTGTATGAGCATATGAGCTGTTGCAATTATCATTATTATAATTGTTGTTAGAACTATTTTTCTTCTAAGTTTACAGCTTATAAAATATGCTATTGCTCCTCCAAAGAGTATTGCAAGAATCATTGAAGCAATTGGATCGTTTATGAAAAAGAGTATTGGAAATAGTACTAATGACGCAATAATTGGTTTTCCATAGTTTGTAAAAAATGTTTCTTTTCCTTCTGACTCAGAATATGTTATTTTTAGTATCCAGCCCATGCTTTTACTAGGTGCTTTCTTAATTTTGTTTTTTAATGAAGACAATTTTTTGACATGATTTCTTTTAAGAATTGGTTTTGATGGTTTTAACCATGATTTATCAATAAGCCATATCGCAATCTTATCTGATATAAATGTTATTCCGACTAATAAAAGTAAAGTCAATGTTGTAAGTATAACTGCTGATAACAAATCCAGTATGTATACTGTTGCTTGAGCATTCCAGTCAAGTAATGATTGTACAAAAGAATCTGGAAATAAAAGCCAGAAAGGCGAGGAATAAACCATTATATCTCCAGAGTATATGCCTGCTAGAGTTGCGTTTGGTGCAGATGCTATTAATTTTTCTGAACTACTCTGACCACGGCTTAAATTAAATGTTTTCTTTGAAATATAGCTGTCTAGATCTCCTTTTCCAAAGATTATTCCCTTTACAGGCATTGTACTGGGGTTTAATATCTGTAAATCTTTGGGAAATGATTCAGATCCAGTTTTTATCCTTCCAAAATCAATGGCTACATCGCTTTTGCTGTCTGTATCTATTCCGACTGCTGCTGTTTGTGAGTCAAATGCAAATGCATGTATCAATGCAAAAAACACAATGTATGCTATAAGAAAAGCCGCTGCCGTTTTTTTAATATTCAAAGGTTTTGCTCCAAAGACATACAACCTTATTTTTTCTTTGAATGTTTTTGCACGCTCAGGTAATATGAATATAAGTGCGACAAGTATTACAGATGATATCATCAAAGGTGCAAAAACACCTGCATAATTCATCGATTCTTTTGAGCTTGTAGATTGAGTTATTGCTTCAAGACCTTGATTCATCCATAGCCCAATCAAACCCACGAAAGGCACTTTTAAAGGCACTTGCCCTACAGATATTACTTTTCCCATTAGATTTTCTTCTCTAATATAAGGCTCTGGTATATGAGGTCCTGCCTGATCTACCCATTCGTTTTTATCTCCTTTTGTTTCAAGTAGAGTCTTTCCCGAACTGCTTTCTTTTATATCTGAAATCCGGTGAACTACTATTTTTTCATCTGGCCAGCTTATGTGGCTTTTGAAAACGATTACATCTCCTTCACTTAAATCATCTATTTTTGCAGGAGTCCAAGCAACAACGTCTCCTTCAAATAGTGATGGTTGCATTGAGTCGGAGGTTACAAGATTTACTGGAAAGGGTGTTCCTGACCAAACTGATAAAAAACGTGCTATAATTAAAAATAAAGCTGCAATAAATAGCAAGTTACCTATCAGTGATTTAACACTTAATCTAATGCTTCATCCCATCCCAATTACAACTCTGTATATATTTTTGAATATATTATATTTATGATGAAAGGAATTTAAGATTATTACGTTTTATAATAAACTCGTATCTGTACTGCACCGACCCAACAGTTACCCATAGTTCCTATGCCATTTGCTTCTACATCCATACATAGATTTTCGATGTCGGACCAGGACCAAGTAACAGGTGCGTTTGGATCGCCTGTTATGTTACTATAGTTTGACCATGTTTCTGAAACGTATATGTCTGTGTCGTAATTGTCACCGTCAGTTGTACCATTAAATATTGGTCTTAGATAAAGGGCGCCAACATCATCACTTGCATCTCCATAACATCTTATTTCAACTTTTTGAATTGTTCCAAGATTTGTTCCGTTACAGGTATTATTTGTTAGATTTTGTATATGTGTTCCAACACCACAATTTGCTAGTGTTGCTGTGTTATTGTCTACCATATTTTCAGGATTGTTTGACCATGCTTCACCAGCATCATACGAATCGAGATAATATGTTACGTAAATGTAGAATATAGTTCTAAAGCTATATGTCGTATTGGTCCACAACTCTCCGTCACTAACGTTTACACTCCAGTAGTATGTCATGTTGTAATTGTTCATGTTTGTTGGTGTTTGGTAATATGTTCCATTTGAAGCTGAGTCATTGTATCCTATTATTGACCATGTCCCTGATGCATTTGTCCAGAAAGTAACATTCATTGAATCCAAATTTGTATCGTTGACGGAGATTGACAATTGTGGATTAAATCCTAATCCTGTAGCATCATCTGCAGGACTTGGATTACTAAGTGTTGGTGCTACATTTTGTATTTCTTGTGCACTGAATTCAATAAAAGTTGATGGATAATTCATCGTGTTATAAGAGGCATTAATCCATGATGTACTTCTATTTACTGATGAAATTCTTATTTCATCTAATTGCCCATCCATCATTTCACTATTATTTGCCCATCCACCAAATATGAGATCGTTATCAGTTGTATTATGATTTGCTGAGGCTTGATATGTATCTACAAGAGTTTTATTCCTATATAATATATTAAAATCATTTGTTTCATCCCAGGTCATAACATGATAATACCATATACCAGTCGATATAGTATCATCTTCACAACTAAGACCTGTAGCCCATGAATCTGAATTTACTCTTCCTCTGAGATCATTTCCATTTCCACCGTCTTCAATTTCAAATCCATAATCAGTATTTTTCATAACAGTTGAACGCCAGCCAGCAATGCTATCGTAGTTTCCCCAGTATTCAACTGTGAAATCTCCAGTTAGATCAAGGTCACCAACAACAAAACAATTTCCATCATTTGCATTTGGATTGTTAAGATCGGCGGCGTTTCCAATTTTTCCTGCCGTGGCACTTGGGCTTCCATTCCTTGTAGCATTCCAATAGGTAGGGCCGCCGGAGCTATCCTTTAAATTAGTGCTTGCATCTGCCATGTGCCAAACACCAACATAATTATTATCCCAAACATTTTCTACATCTTGCCTGTCGTTTACACATGAGCTTCCATAATACATATAAAACGAAGTGTTTGTAGCACTTGAAATGCTATCTAATTTGACCCAGCAAACAAGTTCTCCGGTACTATCATCCCATTTTTCTATTTCATGTGGATATCTTCCTGATAGATTTGATGAGCTCCAATCTGCATTTTCATCCATAAATATTATGTCATAACCTGTTGAATCTGCGTTGTTTTTAAGATCATTATCTGTGATACTAACTAGAACTGGGAAGTTATTAAGATTAGAATCAATCATAGATGAATTGATCCAAACCTTCTTTCTATAACTAAAAGAGGATAGAACTCCTTTTTGTTCTCCAAATGTTGCAAAAGTCGTTGGGCTGTCTGTATTTCTATAGCTTGTATTTATCCATGCAGCACTTCTTGCTGTGTTTGATATGCGAAGCTCATCAAGAGTTCCAGTAAATGAATCACCGAGCATTAAATCGTTGCTGTTACTATTTATGCTTCCAACATAGCTTTCATTGTTTTTGAGTTCACCATCTACATATAGTCTGATCTGACTTCCATCATATGTCATTGTTACATGATGCCAGTTTGTATCTGTTGATGTTGAAACCGAGTTTCCACTTATATAACCATAAATTGTGTCCCCTGCAGGATTCAATTCAATTGAATAAGCATTTTGACCCTTGCTTATGACTTCTTTGTTTGCTGCAATGGTTGTAAATGTAAATGTTTCATTTGTCCAGTGATATCCATCTGTGACATTTACATACCAGGTGTAAGTAACACCATTTAAAAGAGGTGTTGTAAGACTACATTCTATTGTGCCGTTACCTGAGTCATTGCTGTTATTTGAGTCACTTGTTGTAACATCTATTGTCCAGTTCATTGTATCTCCATCAGAGTCATTGATTAATGCAGAGACTGTAGCTTGTGTTATTGCTATTCCAGAAGCACTATTTGCGGGGTCTGGGCTGGAGACAGTTGGTGCAAAGTTTTCTTCACCAAGCGGTGCAAAAGGACTGAACGTGGTAATTCCTGTTGCCCATACCCAGTTACTAATTGTGTTTACTCCTGTTGTACTTGTTTGAGTCCACAATTCAGTTGTCCAATTGTATTCCCATATTGTTAAGTTACTTTCTAAAACATCTCCTAAATCTGACTGTGAATAAGAAATGTTGATATCTACTGTTGCTCCACCTTGTATACTTGAAATATTTACATATTTTCCAAGATTGGCATAACCACTTGGATTCGAAGGATTATCAGGCGTATTGTGAAGAGAAATGTATTGAGCGTTTGTCAAATTAAATAAAGTACTGCTGAGATTGATGTTTATCGCCTCACCATTATAAACATTAAACGAACCAAGTAAATTTAAGATGCTGCTCATGGTAAATGTTGCAGAGTTGTTTATGTTAAAACTAGCACCAGAGTCAATCTGCATTTCAGCAGTTGTAAGACTTGCAGTTGTTACAAATGTGCCTGATTGAACAGTAATATTATTGCTGACAGTTGCAGCATTATTGCTTGTGATATCAGAGCTAATGCTGTTTATGTGTAAGTTATAAACGTTTCCATTTTGACAGAGAAGATCGATGTATGAATCAGTCGTAGTGTTAATCTTGATAAATCCTGAATTATGGGTAAAGTTCCCGTCGAGATCTAATGTATAACCACCACTTGTTTCACTTGTAATTGCCAATGTCCCGCTTGTTGATGTAAAATTAGAATTACTATTTATTGTAAGTGAACCGAAATTGTGATTTTGATTACCTAGGTTAAGTACCCCACCAGTTTGAATACTAACGTTTCCATCAAAATTAGATGTTCCTGTAAGTGTTAGGTTACCACCACTTGCAATAGTAAGATTTCCTGATTCATCATATGTTCCAGAATATTCTCCTGCAACTTGATCTAATGCAATTATCTCCATGGAACTTGAATTCACAGGAAGGCCATTTCCATTTGCATTTTTTGGAGTGTATTCAAATTTATAGTAATATCCTTCGTTTGTATAATTAGAATCAAGTGTTGTTGAGTTTATTCCAAGTGATGTCCATCCATCAACGCCATTTGAGCTTTCATACCACTCGTAACTAGATCCGCTTTCTGCATCTGATTGGTTATCATAATAGTCTCCACTTCCAGTGAGATCGTCAAGTGTGAAGTTATAAGGGCTTGTGATGCTTACATTTTCAACATAAGGATTTTCTTCTGTTAAGATAGTTATGTTTCTTGTACTTGTAATGTTTAAGTTTCCATATGCATCTATTGCATAAGCACTATAGTTATATGTTCCATCGCTTAAATCCGTATAATTTTCTCTTAATCTGTTTACAGTATTATTATAGCTAGCATTTATTTCTTCCCAGCTAAGTACTCTATTCCAGTATCTTACTTCATCTAATGATCCATTTAATGGATAACTTTTATCCGGCCCAGAACCCATATAAAAATGACCTGTTGGAGTAGTGTCATAAAGAATAGTATTTGTTTCTTCATGTTCAGAATCTAAATCTCCATTAACATATATCTTTAAGTTATCGTTTGTATCGCTAAATACACATGCAACGTGTGTCCATTCACCAAGGGGGAGAATTCCAGATGAGCTTAGATACCAATCATATGCAGATCCTTTTCCTCCCGAAGTATCCCATCCAATAAACATTTCTAATTGGTCATTGTTACTTCGGTCATAACCAACTTCAAATGATGAATATGGGGTGGATCCATCATTATTATATGTTTTATCGATCATCACTTGTAAATCTCCGGTTCTACCATTGATTTTCACCCAAAATTCAATAGTAAGATCTATTGGCTCAAGCGTTGTATCGCGATTTACAACTAGATGCTCGTTTGTATTTGAAAAGTCCAGACTATCTCCATATTTTCCTTCTGTAATATTTGTTTCTCCTAATGCAGAACCACCAAAACTAGCATTATGGTTATATGATGAGTTATCGAATACATGTGTCGAATTTGTAAAGTCCATACTCCAGTAACCAACAAGACTATTATTCCAATCAAAGAACGCAGAGGTCTGGCTTTCATCTGTTATTGTTGTATTTAGTTGTGAATAATTATCTGTTTGTGTATCCCCATCTATTGGAGTTGGATTTTCCCATATAATAATTGGTTTTACTGTGTCGTTTACGGTTGTGAAGTAGAACCAGTTTGTTGTGTTGTCTTCTGTGTCGTTTACTGCTACTTTTAAATAGTATGTTGTGTAGTATGAGTTTGCTTGTGTGTATGGCCAGGTGACTGTGCTGTTTGCACTAACGCTATTGTTAATTTGTCTTAAAATCCAGTCCCCTGTTGTATTTTCATACCAGTATATATCTAGGCTGTCTCCATCTGTATCGTTTGCCCAGATTTGACATGTTGGTTGTAGGTTTGTTTCATAACTTCCATTAATTGGTGTTATTAATTCTATCGTGGGTGCAGTATTGGTTGGAGGGTCGTAGTAGCATATTGCATCAGCTGATATAGGTGCATGTTCGATATTATTTACTGAATCATTTGCTATTGAATAAAACTCGTAATATAATGCTGTGTCTGTGTATTCAGGAAAATCAAAATCCCAACTCCAAGGGCTACCGGTATCAGGATTACTTGTGTTATCCCATGTTTTCCAACCATTATTTTGCTCACTATCAAAACTTAAAAAACTACTTGGTGAAGAAATTGTCTGATATGTTGTATTAAGCCATGCTGCACTTCTAGCAACTTTTGAAACCCTAAATTCATCTACATAACCATCGTAATTAGTTCCGTCGCAAGCATAACCAATACGTGGGCTGTTTGCATTTCTTCCGCTTGTAAGTTGACCTATATTATTAGATGTTGATGCGTCTTCAGATCCATTAAGATATAGCTTTTTAGCACTATTAGAAACACTATACCAAAATGCAACATGATGCCAGGAACCTGTTCCAAGAGAGCTACCCCATGATAGATCATTATCTCTTGCTTCACTTTCGCCACCAGAGGCATCTCTAGTGTAAAAATTATCTTCTCTAATTGAAAATTGCCAATTATTTGAGCTATACCACTCATCATAAATAGTGTTTGTTGCAACCCATTCATCAGGATTTATCCACATCTCGACAGTGACTTCGCTTTTTCCTGCTGCAAATTTTTGATTTGGAAATTGAATGTAATCATTAGATCCATCTAAAATATCACAACCACCGACAATACCTGTTCCTGATCCTTGTGTTGTAACATCAACCGTTGTAGAATCATTATTGTTTGCGGTTGAGTCAATATGTTGACCGCTAGTCTCATTAAAATGATGTATTGATAGATAATTAGAATCCCAAACATTTGCTGCATCTTCTTGGCTTGAGCAAGACTCATTTCCGTAATACATCCAAATTTTTGTATCGCTTGTATTACTCAGACTTGTGATATTTACCCATGCACTAATCTCACCATTTGAGTTATTATATGATTCTATTTCATGACTTAATTTTGTTGAATTATCTGAAAATAATATAAATACAACATCATCAGCATCATCTTGAGCTTTGCTTGCAAGCTCCTCATCTGAAGATTTATATATCAAAATTGGAAAATTAGATAGTTCTTCTTCGACTTTATTTTTATCAATTGTAATAAGTTTTCTATATCTCCATGCATTATTCCACCAGTTGCCGCTGCTGTTGCCCCATGATGAATTATCAGTTGAATTGCGATACCAAAGTGTAACATTTTCAACCCCGCTCATAGCGGCTCCGTTATATTGGTCATTTGCTGAAGCTGAAAGAGATAGTGGCGAAGATGTTTGAGTATATTGTGAAATTGAATCCAGAGTAGAAGACGGCTTCTGGTCGTCATATCCACATTCTGTGTCGTTAGTTGCTGGTGAATCTTCAACATTGCTAGCATTATCTGCAGCTCGTGTATAGAAACGATACCAACCGGTACTATTTGGAAATGTAAAGCTCCAGCTTGCTCCATCCCATGGATCAGAATCAGCAGAACCGAATTCATAAGGGCCAGTCCAAGTTGAATTATCAGTACTGTTGTAGTAATATAATGAGACACTTGCAACACCACTACCGCCTGAGTTGTCTTCTGCATCATCACAAGATATTGTTAAAGGATTATCACTTTCATTATACCAATATTTTGCAAATGCTGTTACATTTGAACTGGGTTTTGTAGTATCATCTGAGGTAATATTGATTGTTCTAGTATTTGTTGAATTATGATTTCCATAGGTATCGATTGCATAAGCATAGTAACTGTAGTTATCAAATTCTAAGCCTGTAAAATTTCTATAATAAGATGCAGATGCATTATATGATGCATTTATTTCACCCCAAGAAAGAGCCCTGTTCCATATTCGTATTTCATCTAATTCTCCTTCGAAATATTGTTGGTCTTGCCCAGATCTTCTACCTATTTCAAGGACTGTTCCACCACCGTCTCCTGCATCATCAGTTGCTGATTCAGTTGATTTATTAGTGTTTACATATAGTTCAACACCTGAGCCATTATAAACTCCAACTACATGATACCAAGTTCCAACTGAGAAGGTTTCTTGGTATTGTTCATTAAAATCATCAGAATATTGTTTTGCCTGGAACCAGAATTTATCATCCTCTTGCCGGATTGAAAAACCTTTACTGTCAGTATCTGCACGGTGTATAATTCTAATAAAAGCACTATCTCCTACGAGAGTTCCAGGTTTAACCCAGGTCTCAACTGTAAATTCATCATCAAAGGTAAAATCTGAGTCTGTACCTAGACTTAGATAATCGCTACTTCCATTGAAAGATAGTGCATTTCCAAATTTACCAGTTGTAATATCTTCTGTTCCTATTCCTCCTGTAAAGCTTGCGTTGTTTTGATAAGTTGAATTATCATAAACATGTGTGCTGTTTGTATATTCAAAGTTCCAATAACCAACAAGTGAATTATTCCAGTCTATGAAGCTTGATACATTGCTTCCATCACTTACACTTACACTTAGATTAGCATATGTATCTGTACTGCTTGAGCCATCGGTTGGTGTAGGAGGTTCTGTGAAGCTTATACTGGGTTTGTTTGATTCCGTTGATGTGTTATCGCTTGCATTTGTATCGCTCCATTGTTGCAATGCGTTCCATGTGGTGTAGCTCCATGCTTGGTAGTAGTATGTTGTTCCTTCGCTGAGTCCTGTGTGTGTGGTGCTTTCTCCTGTATCGTTGTATAGTAGGTTTCCTTGTCCTATTGGCCAACTGTTTGTTGTGTTCCATTCTATGTATGTGTTGTTTGCTCCGTTTCCTTTGGTCCATGTTAGGTCTATTTGTGTTTCTCCATTGGCTGTTGCTGTGAATGATTCTGTGACGTTTGGTTTTGTCAGAAATGTGAGTTCTGTTCCGTTGGCAAATCCTGCGCTGTTGTTTGCCCATGCTTGGTAGTAGTATATTTGTCCTGGTGTTAAGGATTGGTTGTTGTTTGAGAATTCTGTACCGGTTGTGTTGGTTTCTGCGAATGTGTAGTTTTCGCTGTAACTTCCACTACTGTTTCCGTATCTGAATCCGTGTGTGCATGCTTCTCCTCCGTCGTTGCTTATGTATCCTCTGAGTGTTGCGTTGGTTTCTTCTATTCCTGTGGTTATGTTGGTAATTATGGTCGGTGGATTTGCTGGTTGTTCCATGGTTGTAAAGTAATACCATTTGGTTATG